>PDSN01000102.1 GCA_002748505.1 Gammaproteobacteria bacterium
GGCGATGGGCTCTACTTGCCAGAGCGGTATTATTGGGAGGGAACTTTTAGCGCTTTGGGTATTATTGCGCTCCCACCCACAGGCGCTCCAGCCCATACGCTTTTTCCAGATCTCTGGCGATAACTTCAGCCGCTGCGCGCGAAGGCTGGTTAATAATACGCACCCGGTACAAAGTACCACTTGCCGTATCCACCGGGCTTACCGTGGTTTGGCGGCTATCGCTGCTTAGCTGTTTGGCCCAGCGACTGGCAACGGCGCGGTCGCGATAAGCACCAAAATTGACAAACCAGCCGCCTTTGACGACTGTCGGCTCGACCTTGCTCACAGGGGGCTTAGCCGGTGTCTTGCTCACAGGAGGTTTAGGTGTCGCCAGAGGCTTGGCCGCCCCGGTGCTCGCGGTGGCATCAGATTTTGTCGATTTGGCGTCCGCCTGCTGTTTGACTGGCGCTTTTGCCGTTTCAGTGTCGGTGTCTGCGGTAACTCCTGTGGCCGCCAGGCGTTCGTATTTTTTCTGAAGCGCTTCGTACTCCACGGTCAGCGTTGCGTTGTTTTCACGCAAGGCACGGACGCTGTTTCGCAGATCCACATTTCTCTGCTCCATCACCGCCAGCGCCTCCTGGGTGGACTGGAACTGCTGCGCATCCGGCGCGACCGCCAACCGGCTGGATAACTCACGCACCTCTTCCTTTAGGGATACGCGATCTTTCACCACACCATAGGCACCTATTGCGACCAGTATTACCGCCAGCGCTGCGGCGCTGATCAAACCCCAGGGCATCCCTGCTGCGGCGGGCACAGGTGGTGTATAGCTATCCTCCCCCGGCGGGGGCTCAGGGGTATTTTGATAGGCGACAGCGCGGGCTGCTGGTGCAAGCGCTTCCTCATCGACTGTGGCTGAGTCCGCCACGACTTCCTCCGCATCGTCAGGCAAATCGGACAAGTCGTAATCATCCGCTTGATCGTGCTCGTAGTAGCTGTCTTCAATGTCATCCTCATACACATCGAGGCTGTCACTGGGCACATCGCCCGAGCCTGCGGCGTCGGTATCGGCATTGGCAAAATCGGCTAGAGAATCCAGGTCACGCTCGCGATCTCGTTGCTCAAAGTCCTCGGCGTCGAAGTCTTCCGTAGCAAAGCTGAGCTGATCTTCATACGACCCTGAGTCTTGTTCAGCGGATTGATCATGGTCGACGTCAGTGTCCGATGGTGGCCTGTTGCTCATAGCATATTCCTCAACGTGGTTTTGCTCAGACACAAAACGCCTAACATACTAGACCAGCGGCGTAGTATCAACGCCCTACTGACTCGTTCTTAAGGCTTTACTTTTCTTGTTCAGCAGTTTTGATTAAATCCGCCTGTGTCGCTATCCAACTGTTGACGCGCTGTTCAAGCATCGCCAACGGAATAGGACCCGTACCCAAAACCAGGTCGTGAAACTCGCGAATATCAAAATTGTCACCCAGGGTTTTCTCAGCCTCTACCCGCAGAGCTTTGATGGTCAGCTCGCCCATTTTGTAACCCAGCGCCTGCCCCGGCCAGGAAATATAGCGGTCCACTTCCACCTCGATATCTTTGCGCGACAGCGCCGTATTCGCGGCCATATAGTCAATAGCTTGATTGCGCGACCAACCCAATGCGTGAATACCGGTATCCACCACCAAGCGACAGGCGCGCCACATCTCAAAACTCAAACGGCCAAAGTGCTCGTAGGGCGTGGTGTATATGCCCATTGCGATTCCCAGATATTCCGCATACAGGGCCCAACCCTCAACATAGGCGGTAAAACCCAGGTGCTGGCGGAACTCGGGTAAGCCTATGAGTTCCTGCGCCAGGGCAATTTGCAGGTGATGCCCCGGCACGGCCTCGTGAGCCGTGAGTGCGGGCAGGCCAAACAGCGGACGCGAGGGCAAGTCCCAGGTGTTGACCCAATAGGTTCCCGCCTGCGTGGGTCTGGTGCCGCCCACATACCGCCCGGAGGTGTAGTCCGGCGCAATCGCGGCGGGTACGGGTGCAATGGTGTAGGGTTTGCGCGGCAGTTTGCCGATCAAGGCGGGTACTTCGCCGTTGATTTTGTTGGCTATCCACATGGCCTGCTTTAGCAGCTCTTGTTCGGTTTTGGCGTAAAAATCGGGGTTTTGCCGCAAACTGGCAATGAAATCCTGTAGATCTCCCTTAAAGCCAAGCTGTTGCATAATCCCGCGCATTTCGCCCTGGATGCGTTTCACCTCCGCCAAACCGATGTTATGGATTTCCTTGGCGGTTTTATTGGTGGTGGTATGGCGGCTTATCAGATATTTGTAATAGGGATCACCCTTCGGTTGATGCAACAGCCCCGGGCGCGGCGCAGCGGCCTGGGTATACGGGCCTGCAAAAAAATCGTGAAGTTGTTGCAGCGCGGGTAGTACACGTTCATCAAACAGCGCCCTGGCTTGAGCGCCAATGCTTTTGCGCTGCGCCTGACTAAAGTCTTGTGGAAACTCGGTGAAGGGCTGATACAGCGGGTTCTTCTCTAGCGTGGTCATGGCCAACTGTTTAGCCAAAGCCACGATGGGTGCCATGCTGATGCGCGCCTGCACACGGTCGGTTTTGATGCCCTGCTGCAGCAGCGCTGTGTTTTGCGCCAGGTAAGCCGGCACGGCCGCGAGGCGGGCCAGATAGTCTTCGTAGTCCTTCGGTGTATCGAAAGGGCGACTGGCGCGGGGCAAAAACATCAGTTCGAACAAAAAGCCCGCCTGCGTACCCTGGGCGTAAACATAGTCAGCCAGTGCAAACCCTTCGA
>PDSN01000103.1 GCA_002748505.1 Gammaproteobacteria bacterium
CCACCAAAAAATAACACGGCCAGGACAATGGCCACCGGATGCAGATTCACCACCTCGGAAAACAACCACGGCACCAGTAAATTGCCATCTAGCGCCTGAATCAACAAGTAGACGCCGGCCACCGTATAAAACTCGGCGCCAACACCCCATTGAAACAGCGCGACCATAAACACGGGGATAGTCACCAGCGCCGCGCCAATATAAGGCACAATCACCGACAAACCCACCAACAAACCCAGCAGCGCAGCGTAATTCAGGCCAAGCACCACAAAAGCGATATAACTGGCTGCCCCTACGACAGTAATCTCAATGACTTTACCGCGTGCGTAATTCGCTACCTGCACATTCATCTCACCCCAGATACGGTTTAGAAACGGGCGCTTGTTCGGCAAAAAACCACCCAACCATCGCAAAATTTGCTCGCGATCTTTTAAAAAGAAAAACACCAGTACGGGAATCAAAATCGCATACACCATGATCGCCATTAAATTGGGAATAGAGGCCAGTGACCATGCCACCAGACTTTGACCAAACCCCGCCAGCTCTTTTTGAGAGGCGGCAACCACTTGCTCAACCTGTTGTTGACTGACCAGCTCCGGGTAGCGCTCAGGGAGCACCTGCAACAGCGCGAACCCCTGTTCCAGCATGCGCGGCATCTCCCCCAGAAAACTGGTTAGCTGACGCCAGGTCAAGGGCAACAACACCAGCAAACAGGCAAAAAACACGCCGACAAATACGACATAAGCAATGCTGACACCTAACCAAGGCCTTAAACCCCAGCGCTGCAAACGAGACGCCAGACCCTGCATTAAATACGCCAGAACCATCGCCGCCAACACCGGCGCCAAAATATCGCCAATCGTTGCCAACAACAGCACTGCCAGCGCAATCAGCACCAGCAGCAGCACCGACTCTTCTTCAAACAAGTAACGTCGATACCATTTTTTAAAAATTTCTAACATGCCGTCTCTCGCTTATCCAAGCAGTTGTGCAGCTTACTCAAAAAAACAATATCTGTTTTTGTCCCCATTGTACTTCACCGACTTGAACCCAACTCTCTCAGCAGAGATTTCACAATACCGCCGTGCGGTCACATCTACCGTCGGCACTATCGCGCACAGTGCAGCACCGATACAGCGGGCAAACGCAGCAGCGCGCAGACAAAACCTCCGCTTTGGACTTCGTCTGTACCTTGCCCCGCCCAATTCGAAGCTATAGAGTGGCGGATTATCAGCCAATGCGCAAATGAACTTTTGTCGTGAACAATGTTCTAAGGTCGAAGCTATAGTACAATGTGGCGCAGCTCGCTGTCGGCACTTCAACAAGGTTCACTTCACGATGTCGCATTCCCCCCTTGCCACCTTAAAACGCCGCCTCGCAGCGGTGGCGCTCAGCGTGTGCATGGCGAATCCAGCGGCAGCTGCCAATCACGAAGACCTGAAACTGCCAAACCTGGGCAGCACCAGCACCAGCCTGTTTTCCAGCCAATACGAACGCAACCTGGGGCGCGCCTGGCTGGGCATGTATCGCAGTCAGGTCAACACATTGAACGACCCTCTGCTGTACGGCTATCTGGAAGACCTGCTCTACAAGCTGGTCACCCACAGCGACCTCGACGACCGTCGCATTGAGCTTGTTATTGCCGACAACCCCGCGATGAACGCCTTTGCCGTACCCGGTGGTGTCGTTGGCGTGCACAGCGGTCTGCTGCTGTACGCGCAAACCGAAGGCGAATTCGCCTCGGTGCTGGCACACGAAATTGGCCATTTAAGCCAGCGGCATTTTTCACGTCGTATGCAACAACAAAAAGCCAATCAGCCCTTTACCCTGGCGGCATTGCTGGCCAGCCTGGTGCTGATGGCAGCTACGAATGCCCAGGCGGGCATGGCAGCGATTTCCGCAACCCAGGCAGCGGCGCAGGACGCCGCCCTGCGCTACAGCCGCGCCAATGAAATTGAGGCAGATCGCGTGGGTATGCAAATTCTCGCTAAAGCCGGCTTTGACCCCAACGCCACCGCGAAAATGTTTGAAAGAATGATGGCAAGCACCCGGCTGTACAGCGAAAACCGCTTGCCGGAGTTTTTGCGCACCCACCCACTGTCAGAAACCCGCGTGGCGGATGCTCGCCTGCGCGCCACACGCTATCCGCCAGTCATCCAGACCATCAGTCTGGACTACCAGCTCATGCGAACCCGAGTGCGTTTACATCAGGCCAGCAGTCCCCAACAGGCGATAAAACTGTTTACGGCGGAACTCGATAACAAAGCGGTATTACAAGAGGCCGCGCGTTATGGGCTGGCACTCGCCCTCACCAAAGCGGGGCAAACGGAGCGCGCTCGCAAGGAATTGAGCCATATTTACACACCTGGCGATCAGAAAGTGGCCTATATCCTGGCAGACGCGGCAATAGATAGCGCCGAGCAGCGTCCGGATATCGCCGCCAAAAAACTCGCCACAGCTCTCAAGCAGAGCCCCAACAATCACCCGCTCACCATGGCTTACGCCGAAGCTTTGCTCTACGATGGCAAGCCAGATCAAGCCGAACAGCTGCTGCTCAAACACAGCCGGATACGCCCCAACGCCCCCTGGCTGTGGTATCTTCTGGCCGAAGTACAAGGCCTGGCAGGCAATATCACCGGCCTTCATCAAGCGCGGGCGGAATTTTTTATTCTACGCGGTAATTTAGACCAGGCCGAAGCGCAGCTCGGCTACGCACT
>PDSN01000096.1 GCA_002748505.1 Gammaproteobacteria bacterium
CCGCGGTTTTTGCGAATACTTTGCTATACTTCACATTCTACCTTAACTTTGCCCTACAACTAGCTGCCATGTTATTTAACTTTAGCCACCAATCTCTTGCTCATCAGGTGGGTGTTATTGCCGCGACACTGTGTTTTTTGGTCTGCGGTGCGGTCATCAGTTTAACCTCTGTCGCCGTGCACAACTTGCAATCCCAGCAAGTATCAGAGCGGGGCGAAGCCCTGTCACAACAGCTTGCCAGTGAGGTCAACGCAGCACTGGAAACCGGGGACTTACTGGGAATTGCCGCAATTTTGCAGCGATATATCGACAATAACACGGCAATCGAAGCAGCGGTCTACGATCTCGACCGCAAGCCATTGGCCAGAGTTGGCAAGCTGGACACGGCCACCTCGCGCTACTTTCCCCAGCCCTTGCTTATTGGCACCGACAGTGCCGGAGAACTTGTGGTCGGTATAGATATGAGCCGGGCCACACAGGCGCGCCAACGGGCTAATTTGGCCATATTCGGCCTTGCTCTACTGCTCAGTTTCGGGGTGTACTGGATAGCGCGCTATTTTGGGCAGAAACACAGTGAAGAGCTGTTAGTGGCCTATGATCGCATCACTCTAAACCAAAAGCCCATGAGTCGAGACAAAAACGAGTGGCACCAGTTAAAAGCCGCCATTGACGGCCTGCCCCTTGACCTGCTCAACGCCAAACAGGCCAGTCCGCCCGCCGTAGAGCACTACAAACAGGCTGCGGTGCTGTATATTCAGCTCGATAGCCTCGCGAATTATGTTGAAACGCTGGATGAAACCGCACTGACCCGCTACACACACCAACTGCACCAAATCATCTATGGTGCGGCGGGATTTTACCAGGGCTCGCTGGAGGTGGTACGTCAGTTCGGTTTGGCGGTGTTTTTCAGTGGCGGCAATAAGGCGGGGAGCCCGGCCTTTCGCGCAGCGTCCTGCGCCTGGCTTATTCAGGAGCTGGCGGCGGAGTACCGCAAGAAAAGCCGTTTGGGCATGAACCTGTTCATGGCGGTATCGGTCAGTGATGCCGGACGCGGCGGGGAAGGGGACATCTATCCCGATCTCTACACCCAGCACGAAATCGACGAGCTACAACAGCTCTGCGCCAATAAGCCGCCCCGGGTTCTGCTCACGCAATCGGCGCAAACCGACGGCGACATTGTCAACCGTATCAGCACCCTCGAAACCGACCTTGGCAACAGCGTCACCATTGACACCTTCGAACAGCCCTACGACGACCTGCTGGAACGCCAGCTACACCTGGTGTGGCAACGCAATTTAGCGGTCAAAAAATAAAGCGATTCGCTGAGTTAGCCTTCTTTTGTCTGCGAATCAACCATTATTCCACGGCAATAGAATCCACGCGCTGAAAACCGCGCGGCAGCTTATTGCCGCGACGACCCCGTTCGCCGTGGTAGTGCTCAAGCTCCGCAAATTTAAGGCGCAAATGGCGCTTGCCAGCGTGTACGATCAGGCTTTGCTGTTCCATAATCACCGCCACCGCGAGCATATACTCCTCGCGGCTTTGCACTCTGGCAGCGGGTATATTGATTATTTTATTGCCCTTCCCGCGCGCGAGCTGGGGCAGATCCGCCAGTGGGAACAGCAACAGCCGCCCTTCGTTACTCACCGCGGCGATATAACTGTCTTCCACATTGTCCACCAGCGCCGCCTGCAGTACGCGCCCCCCCTTAGGCAAGGTTAGCGCCGCTTTACCTGCGCGGTTTTTGGTCTGCAAATCACCCAGGGTGCTGATAAAACCGTAGCCCGCATCGGAAACAAGCAAACACCGCTGGGAATCGGCACCGGTGAGCACGCTTTCGAAAGTTGCCCCGGAAGGGGGGTTGATGCGTCCGGTCAGCGGCTCGCCCTGGCCACGAGCGGAGGGCAGGTTGTGCGTTGCCACCGTATAAGCTCTGCCGGTGGAATCTAAAATCACCACGGGCTGATTCGAACGCCCGGCAACGGATAATTTGTAACGATCACCGGATTTATAACTCAGCGCAGCCGGGTCGATATCGTGGCCCTTGGCGGCGCGAATCCAGCCTTTTTCGGAAATCACCACGGTGATGGGATCGGCGCTCATTAAATCCAATTCACTAAAGGCAGTGGCTTCCTTGCGCTCGACAATTTGCGAGCGGCGCTCATCACCAAATTTCTCAGCGCAGGCTTTAAGCTCATTTTTGACCAGGGTTTTCAAACGCGCCGCGCTGCCGAGGATTTTTTCCAGGGTATCGCGCTCGGCGCTGAGTTCATCCTGCTCACCGCGGATTTTCATTTCTTCAAGCTTCGCCAGATTGCGCAGTTTTAGCTCTAAAATGGCTTCGGCCTGGATATCGGTCAAGCCAAAGCGCTTCATCAACGCCGGCTTGGGTTTATCCTCGGTGCGAATAATATGAATGACTTCGTCGATATTCAGGTAGGCGATCAAATAGCCTTCCAGAATATGCAAGCGCTTGCGCACCTTCTCCAGGCGGTGCTCCAGACGGCGGCGCACGGTGGCGATGCGAAACTCCAGCCATTCCTTGAGCAGCACATTAAGCGGCTTCACACCCGGGCGACCATCGGTGCCGATCACATTGAAATTCACCCGATAGGTACGCTCAAGGTCGGTGGTGGCAAACAAATGGCTCATCAATGCCTGCACATCCACTCGATTTGAGCGCGGCACAATCACCAGGCGAGTGGGGTTTTCATGGTCTGATTCATCCCGCAGATCCGCAACCATGGGCAGTTTTTTGCTGTGCATTTGCGCGGCGATTTGCTCAAGAATCTTCGAACCAGAAACCTGATAGGGCAGGGCGCTGACAACGATTTCACCCTGCTCGCGCTCCCATGCCGCGCGCATCCGCATCGAACCGCGCCCGGTTTCATACATGGCCTGAATATCTTTCGCCGCGGTGATGATCTCCGCATCGGTCGGGTAATCCGGCCCTTTGATGTGTTGGCACAGGTCGGCCACGCTTGCCTTGGGCGCTTCTAATAAATGCACCGCGGCACTGACAACTTCACGCAGATTGTGCGGCGGAATATCCGTCGCCATGCCCACGGCGATGCCGGTTGTACCGTTGAGCAATAGGTTGGGCACTTGCGCAGGCAGCACTGCTGGCTCATCCAGCGTACCATCAAAGTTAGCCGTCCAGTCCACCGTGCCTTGCCCCAGCTCCGAGAGCAACACATCCGCGTAGGCAGTGAGGCGTGATTCGGTATAACGCATGGCGGCAAAGGATTTGGGATCATCCGCTGAGCCCCAGTTACCCTGGCCATCGATCAAGGGATAGCGATAGCTAAAGGACTGTGCCATCAGCACCATCGCTTCGTAGGCGGCGCTATCGCCGTGGGGGTGAAACTTACCGATCACATCACCCACGGTGCGCGCGGACTTCTTAAATTTCGCGCTGGCTTTTAAGCCCAACTCGCTCATGGCGTAGATGATACGCCGCTGCACAGGTTTCAGACCATCACCTATATGGGGCAGGGCACGGTCTAAAATGACGTACATGGAGTAGTCAAGGTAGGCTTTTTCAGCATATTGCTTTAGAGATACCTGCTCGACATCATCCGCCGAGGGGTCATCAATGACGGGATCGTCAAAATCGGTCACGGGACGTTTTCCTTTGTATCACGCGCCCGCAAAACATCCAACGCCGCGGTGAACACCTGCGGCGGGCTGCGTATAGCGCGATTACTCTTCAGTCTTTGAACTTTGCAAACCGACAAGCTGCTCGTTGAGATTAACGATAGAGTTCGCCATATCCACCAACAGACTGTGAATGGTCGCCGGATTGGAGCGGATCAGATCAGTGAACTGTTCCTTAGGCACTTTAACCACTGAGCAGCGCGTCTTAGCGGTAATTGTGGCGCTGCGGTCGGCTCGGGTCAAGGCAGCCATCGCACCAAAAATTTCACCCGCATTCACGCGCCCCACAACCACGCCATCAACCGAGGCCTCGGCGACACCTTCGGACAGGTTAAACACATAATCGGCGCGCTCGCCCTGGCGAATAATAATCTCACCCGGCTCAAAACGCTCAAAACCCGGTGTACTCTGGCAATCCTGTTCCGTGCGCGCCGCAGCGACGCGCATCACCAGACCTGCGTAGGTAATCAGTAAACGTGTCCACAGTTTTACCGCGTCGGTATTTTCAAACACGCGGCGCATGAATTCCAGGGTAGGGTAGCTGGCCACTCGCGCGCCGGTGTCAGAGCCGTAGTGCACCGTGGCATTTTCGCTGGTATTACCGGTGATATCCGGCAGCAAAATATCGCCCTCATCAAGCACATACACGCTGCGCTGCTGATACCGCACGGCAATGGAGCCCTGTTCAACCACGTACAGTTTACTGCCATCAAAACCGCGAAAATCACCTTCGCGAGTCACCGGCACGTCCATGTAAATAGGGGGAATGTTAACAATACCCAACAGAGCGTCTACCAACCGCTTCTTCTGACGCCCCAGAATATTGAAATCTTCTGTCAATTCAAGGCTAGCGAGCATCAGCAACTCCTATTGAAACTACAAATGAAAAACTGCGCTGCCAAACCATGCCAAAACGACATTAACAACAAAAACAACGCTCTTAAGCATGTTGTACCGCAACTTGGTGACGCACACAACAACGGGTGTGTAATATGTTCAGTTTCCCGGGCGACTTTCTATACAAAAGGGTATAAACATGGCAACCGGCCCCATCCTTTGGCATTGTGACCGCCTCGAAACCTTAAGTACCCCGCGCCTGTATCAGATATTACAACTGCGTGCACAAGTATTTGTGGTGGAGCAGGACTGCGCCTATCTGGACATCGACGGACAAGACATACACGCGTTTCACCTCTACGCCACTGATGCAGAAAATGAACTGCTTGCCTACCAACGCCTGCTGCCGCCCACGCCACAAAACCCGAACAGCCATATTGGCCGCGTTGTGGTCGCGCCAAAGGCGCGGGGGCAGAACTTAGGTAAGGAACTGGTCGAACGGGGTATTGCAGAAAACCTGCGCCGCTGGCCCAACGCCCCCATCCATATTGGCGCACAGGCTTATCTCAAACGTTTTTACGGCGAATTGGGCTTTGTGCGCTGTGGTGAGGATTACGACGAGGACGGGATTCCCCATTTGCCAATGGTGTACAAGGGATAATTACCCGCGCCACTCTTTCGAAGAACAGCTCCCAGTGCCCGCACGGGTAGAAGGAGGGTGGTTTCAGGGTTGACGCCCTCGAGGGGCGAAAGGAGTATCACAGCTCCAGCAAAAACGTCACCGGCCCATCGTTGCACAGCGACACCTGCATATCCGCGCCAAAACGGCCGGCGGCGGTGTTGGGGTGACGCTGGCGAAGGCTTTGCAATAACTGGTCGTAAAGAAGCTCGGCATCAGCCGGCGGCATGGCGGAGGAAAAACTGGGGCGCAATCCCTTGCGGGTATCGGCGGACAGGGTAAATTGCGACACCAGCAACACGCCACCGGCAATATCGCGCACGCTGGCATTCATACGACCTTGCTGATCGGCAAACACGCGATAATTGAGAACTTTCTCCAGCAGACGCTCACCGGCGGCCAGGTCGTCGTCTTTATCCAGCCCCAACAACACCAGTAAACCCGCTCCGATTTCGCCGACAGTCTCACCGTCAACTACCACCCGCGCCTCGCTGACGCGTTGCAGCAGGGCGCGCATTATACGCGCCCGGCGCGGCGGCGTTCGTGTTCTTTCAACAGCTTCTTGCGGATGCGAATACTCTCGGGCGTCACCTCCACCAGCTCATCGTCTTCGATAAACTCCAGCGCCTGTTCCAACGTGTGGCGCACCGGTGGGGTGAGCAGCAGGTTTTCGTCCGTACCGGCAGCGCGGATGTTGGTAAGCTGCTTGGCCTTGGTGGGGTTCACCGTGAGATCATTGTTGCGACTGTGCAGACCGATCACCTGACCTTCATAGACTTCCACATTGGGGTCGACAAACAGGCGGCCACGATCTTGCAGAGTAAACAGGGAATACGCCAGGGTTTTGCCCTTCACCATAGATACCAACACACCGTTACTGCGATGCACGATTTCCGCGCTGCTCACCGGGCCGTAGTGGTCGAATATGTGGGTCATGATGCCGCTGCCAGAGGTCAGGGTGAGGAACAGTGAGCGAAAGCCGATCAAACCGCGGGCGGGCATGATGAACTCCAAACGCACACGACCTTTGCCATCGGGTACCATGTTTTTAAGCTCCGCGCGGCGTTGACCCAACTCTTCCATGACGCTGCCCTGATGGCTGTCTTCACAATCCACCACCAGTTGCTCGTAGGGCTCACACAACTCACCGTCAATTTCCTTTTGAATAACCTCAGGGCGCGATACGCCCAGCTCAAAACCTTCGCGGCGCATGGATTCAATCAGCACCGATAGGTGCAGTTCACCCCGGCCAGAGACCACAAATTTGTCCGGGCTATCACCCTGCGCGACGCGCAGCGCCACGTTGTGAATCAATTCGCGGTCCAGGCGCTCTTTGATATTGCGCGAGGTGACGTATTTGCCCTCTTTGCCCGCAAAGGGCGAGTCGTTGACCTGAAAAGTCATGCTCACCGTGGGCTCATCCACGCTGAGCGCGGGCAGGGCTTCCACGTTGGCGGGGTCGCACAGGGTGTCGGAAATATTGAGCGCATTGATACCGGTGACACAGACAATATCACCCGCCTGGGCCTGCTCAACCTCCACCCGCTCAAGCCCCAAATAACCCATAACCTGCAAGACTTTGCCGTTGCGAGTCTGGCCTTCGCCGTCTATCAAGGTGACCTGGGTATTGGGTTTTAAGTAACCGCGGGTGATTCGGCCAACGCCAATCACACCCACATAACTGGAATAATCCAGTGCGGAAATCTGCATTTGCAAGGGGCCGTCGACGTCCACATCCGGCGCGGGCACGTGCTCGACAATGGTGTCAAACAGGGGTTTCATATCGCTGGCCATGTCCTCGTGTTCGATGCCGGCAATGCCTTCGATTGCCGAGGTATACACGATAGGAAAATCAAGCTGCTCATCGGTGGCACCCAGGCGATCAAACAGATCAAACACCTGGTCGACTACCCAATCCGGGCGGGCGCCAGGGCGATCAATTTTGTTGACCACCACAATAGGACGCAAACCGCGCTCAAAGGCCTTGGCGGTGACAAAGCGAGTTTGCGGCATGGGGCCATCGACCGCATCCACCAACAGCAACACAGAATCAACCATGGACAGCACTCGCTCTACCTCGCCGCCAAAATCGGCGTGCCCTGGCGTGTCGACGATATTGATGCGGTAATCCTGCCAGTTAATCGCGGTGTTTTTCGCCAGGATAGTAATGCCGCGTTCGCGCTCCTGGTCGTTGGAATCCATGATGCGCTCGGCACCTTCGCTGCGACGATCAAGTGTGCCGGATTGCTGCAACAGGCAATCCACCAGGGTGGTTTTGCCGTGGTCAACGTGGGCGATGATGGCGATATTTCTAAGGCGGTCTATCACAGGAATGCTCCGGGGGAAAAATGCGGCGGATTATACCGGAGTCCACAAGGCTTTGTCTGTGTTATTCCGCGAAATGATGCAGGGGCGACAAAGCATGCAGACTGTCGGCGGCGACGCCCCACGGGGTTGACGGACAAAGGCGCGCAGTCACTCCGTTGATGTCAGACGATTGTCGAGAAATTGCCAGGTGCGGATGATTTCCAGGGTATCCGTGGTCGCCGCGAGTTCCTTGGGAAAGGGCGGGTAGGGCGCGGCCATGCGCACAATTTTCATCGCGGCTTCATCGAGCACACCATAGCCAGAAGAGGACAGCACCTCGACCGATTCAATCGAACCATCGGCCTTTAGCGCCACTAACAGGCGCAAGCTGCCGTAAATGTTATAGCGCACCGAGGCCCGTGGGTAATAGCGATTGCCCACCGATTCCACCCGCTGACGCCAGGCCAGTAGGTAGTCGGCCTCCAAAGAGCCTTTGGCCGCTACCGAGGTGACGCGGTTGACTCGGGGACGACGCGCGTAGGCGGTGTTTTGTTCGTCGAGTTCAGCCTGCAAGCCGACGAGCTCCCGGGACAGTTGATCCAGTTCAGGGCTGATACCGAGCAAAGCGGCCTGCTGTTTGGCAATACGCTCCCTTTCACTGATGGGACGCGGCTCAGCATTGCGAATGGTGGCCACAAAGTGGGCGGAGGAACGGCGCAGATAACTGGCCTGCGGTGGCGGTGCAGGCTGCGCGGTATTGCCTATGTTCTGTTCAATCTGCGTGAATTTGTCGATGTCGGACTGCTCGCCACCACCTTGTTGGTCGTGCTCCGCCAGGTGCTGTGCATCTTCAACTTCCGCTTCCTCGCCATTACTGATGGTCACTGACAACTGTTTGGGGGGCGCGCTGTTGCGGCGGTCTTCCGCGTCAAAAGTAATACTGGCCAGCACCACAAAGTGCAGGGCAATTGCCAGCGTAATTGCCACGCCCAGGCGAGAAGGGCTGGCTCGGTCGTGATAAACCGCGTAACTCACGCAGCGCCTATTTTTTGCGCAATCACCGCCATCAGGTCAGCGGCGATATTGCTGTCAAAGGCGTCATCAATTTCGCGTATACAGGTCGGACTGGTGACATTGATTTCCGTAAGATAATCGCCGATGACATCAAGTCCGGCAAAGATAAGCCCTTTTTTGCGTAAAATCGGGCCAACCCGCGCGGCGATTTCCCGGTCGCGCTGACTCAACGGCAGGGCAACACCGATACCGCCAGCAGCGAGGTTGCCTCGGGTTTCACCCTCGGCGGGAATACGCGCCAGGCAATGGGGCACGGGCTGACCATCGAGCATTAAAATGCGTTTGTCGCCGTTACTGATATCGGGAATAAACGCCTGCGCCATGATGGTCTCGTTGCCCAGGCGGGTCAGAGTTTCTAAAATCACACTGAGGTTGGGGTCGCCCTGTTTTACTCTGAAAATCGAGGTGCCGCCCATGCCTTCCAGCGGTTTGAAGATTACATCGCCGTGGTGTTCGTAAAAAGCTTTCAAACGCGCGCTGTCACGGGATACCAACACCGGCGGGCAGCAGTCGGGAAATTGCGTGGCAAATACCTTTTCGTTGCAATCGCGCAGGCTCTGGCAGCGATTGACAATCAACGTGCCTTCGCGCTCGGCAGCTTCCAAAATGTAGGTGCTGTACACGTACTCCGGGTCAAAGGGCGGGTCTTTGCGCATGAGTACCACATCCAGCGCACTAAGCTCACCCTCTTGCGCCTCGCCCAGGGTGTAAAAATCCGCCGGATCGCGCCGCACTTCAAGCGCTCGCCAACTCGCTTTGGCGACACCCTGATCCAGATACAAATCCTGCTGGCGCATATAAAACAGAGACCAGCCCCGATCCTGCGCCGCCCACAGCATCGCCAGGGTGGTGTCTTTTTTGTAGTTGAGGGTTTCGATAGGGTCCATCACGACCCCAATGCTAATGCTCATACACAGATCCGTTTTGACAGGGCTTGTACGGTACGCAATCGCTGTGACCAGCGCAAGCGAGGAGAGCTTGTTTTAGCCTAAAAGCGCCATATCGCCCCATACCGACTGCACAATTGCCAACGCCGCCAGCGGCGCGGTTTCCGTGCGCAGCACCCGCGGCCCCAGGGTCAGGGGAGCAAAGCCCCGATCCCGCGCGTGCTCGATTTCAGCCTCGCTTAAGCCACCTTCAGGACCAATTAACAAAGCGAGACTCGACGGCTGCACGTCACTTGGCAGAGCGCTGGCGCGGTGGTGCAAAACCAGTTTTAACTCCGCATTGGTGAGCGCCAACCAGCTTTCTAAATTGACGGGGTCGTGGATTTCGGGCACGCGATTACGACCACACTGCTCACAGGCACTGATTGCCACACCCTGCCAATGCCGACGTTTTTTGTCCTGCCGCTCGCCTTTGAGTTTCAAGCCACAGCGCTCGGTGGCCAGCGGCGTAATCTCACTCACCCCAAGCTCGGTGGCTTTTTGAATGACAAAATCCATGCGCTCGCCGCGGGACATGCCAATGCCCAGATGCACCGCCAACGGTGACTCCCGCTCCTGGTGGTTGCGCTTGCCAACTTGCACGATGACAGCTTTTTTGTGAATTTCGATAATTTTGGCACCACAATCCCCGCCGTTACCGTCAAATAAGATCACCTCTTCGCCGACCCGCATGCGCAGCACACGGGCGATATGAGCACTGACTTTATCATCCAACACCAGTGGACTATCACCGCAAAGAGCCTTGCTGGAGTAAAAGCGTGGTATAGACATGACGGTTCTCAGTTGGGTAGTTACCCCGATAGCGCCTCGCGGCGTCTATCAGGGAAAAGCAATTACCGCCCCAAATTATTCAGAATCTGCACCGTCGGGTCGGCCTGGTTCATGGAGTAAAAATGCAAACCTGGGGCGCCGCTATCGATCAGAGTTTGGCACAGTTGTGTAACCACCTCGACACCAAAATCGCGGATACTTTGCTGATCGTCGCCAAAGCCTTCAATGCGCTGGCAAATCCATCGGGGGATTTCCGCACCGCAGTTACGGGAAAAACGCGCGAGGTTTTGGAAATTCGTGATCGGCATGATGCCCGCGTAAATCGGCTTGTCGATACCCATGGCCGCGCAGCGATCCAAAAAGTAGAAATACGACTCCACGTTGTAGAAATACTGGGTGATCGCGCTGTCGGCGCCCGCATCAAACTTACCTTTTAAGTAGTAAATATCCTTATCGTAGCTTTCCGCCTGGGGATGAATTTCGGGATAGGCCGCTACTTCAATATGAAAGTGATTGCCGGTGCGCTCGCGGATAAACGCCACAAGCTCGTTGGCATAAATCACATTGAAACCGCCCATACCCGAGGGCACATCGCCGCGCAGAGCAACCAATCGGTTGACGCCTATGGCCTTGTATTCCTCAAGTAAACGGGCGATGGTTTCCTCATCGTCTCCGCCAACGCTCAAGTGAGGCGCCGCATCCACACCGCTCTCGCGCAGGCGCTTGACCACACCGAAGGTCGAGTCGCGTGTGGTACCACCTGCGCCATAGGTTACTGACATAAACTCCGGCGAAAACGCGGAAAACTTAGGGGCAATGTCGTTTAACAAGCGGTCTTTTCCCGCCGCACTTCGGGGCGGGAAAAACTCGAAAGACAGGTGTTCCAAAGAGCCTGACATGGCGTATCCTTAGTACTTGTAGTGGTCGGTTTTAAAGGGCCCATCCACTGACACATTGATATATTTAGCCTGTTCTGGCGTAAGCCTGGTCACCACGCCACCAAAGCCTGCCACCATATGTGCAGCGACTTCCTCATCCAGTTTTTTGTCAAGCACAGCAACGCTCAAGGCCGAGGCTTTTTCCTCGGCGGGAAGATCGGCATACTTGCGCTCGTACAAATACATTTGCGCCAACACCTGGTTTGCAAACGAACCATCCATAATGCGCGAGGGGTGACCGGTGGCGTTGCCCAGGTTCACCAGGCGACCTTCAGATAACAGAATTAAGTGGTCGTTAGCTGCACGATCACGGTAGATCTTGTGTACTTGCGGCTTGATCTCTTCCCATTGCCAGTGCTCACGCATATAAGCGGTGTCGATTTCATTGTCAAAGTGGCCGATGTTACAGACCACCGCGCCAGACTTCAGCGCCTTGAGCATGGGCGCATCGCAAACATTGAAGTTACCCGTGGTAGTGACCACCAGGTCGGTGTTTTGTAACAAATCGCGATTCACGCCATCATCGGCACCGGTGTTCACGCCATCAATATAGGGCGATACCACCTCAAAACCGTCCATACAGGCCTGCATGGCGCAAATCGGGTCGATTTCCGACACGCGCACCACCATGCCTTCCTGGCGCAGTGACTGAGCAGAACCCTTACCCACATCGCCGTAACCCACCACCAGTGCTTTCTTGCCAGCCATCAGGTGATCGGTACCGCGCTTGATGGCATCATTCAGGCTGTGACGACAGCCGTATTTGTTGTCGTTTTTGGACTTGGTGACGGAATCGTTCACGTTCACCGCAGGCACTTTCAAGGTGCCCGCTTCCAGCATTTCCTGCAAACGGTGCACCCCTGTAGTTGTCTCTTCGGTAATGCCGTGGATCTTATCGAGCATCCCGTGGTATTTATCGTGCAGCATAGCAGTCAAGTCGCCGCCATCATCCAGCACCATGTTGGCATCCCAGGGTTGGCCGTCCTTCAAAATGGTCTGTTCGATACACCATTCGTACTCTTCCTCGGTTTCACCTTTCCAGGCAAAAACCGGCACACCCGCAGCAGCCATCGCGGCGGCGGCGTGATCCTGGGTGGAGAAGATATTACAAGATGACCAGCGCACCTCGGCACCCAACTCCAGCAGGGTTTCAATCAAAACGCCGGTTTGGATAGTCATATGGATGCAGCCCAGGATGCGCGCTCCCGCCAGCGGCTTGCTGGCGCGGTATTTTTCACGCAATGCCATCAGTGCGGGCATTTCGCCCTCGGCAATCTCGAGTTCACGGCGCCCCCAATCGGCGAGGCTGATGTCGGCCACTTTGTAGTCAGTGGAATTTACAGGTACGGCTGTGTTCATAGTGTCTTCCTCTTTCGGATGCGCTTACAAAGCAGCGCGCAATAATTCAGCTTTGTCGGTGACTTCCCAGCTAAAGTTCGGCAACTCGCGGCCAAAATGGCCGTACGCGGCAGTGTCGCGATAGATGGGACGCTTCAAATTCAACATTTCAATCAAACCCTTGGGGCGCAGATCAAAATGCTCGCGCACCAACTCGGCAATGCGAGTGTCGGGCAGCTTGCCCGTACCAAAGGTGTTGATGGCAACCGATGTCGGCTCGGCCACACCGATAGCGTAGGAAATCTGAATTTCACAGCGATCCGCAAGCCCTGCAGCGACGATATTTTTTGCCACATAGCGACCGGCATAGGCCGCCGAGCGGTCCACTTTGGAGGGGTCTTTACCCGAGAACGCGCCGCCACCGTGACGCGCCATACCGCCGTAGGTATCGACAATAATTTTACGACCCGTCAAGCCCGCATCACCCACGGGGCCGCCAATGATGAACTGGCCGGTGGGATTGATGTGGTACAGCGTGTTATCGTGCAGCCATTCCTCAGGCAATACCGGCTTGATGATTTCCTCCAGCACCGCTTCATGGATCTCGGCCTGGCTGATGTCTTCGTCGTGCTGAGTGGAGAGCACGACCGCATCAATCGCCACTGGCTTGTCATTTTCGTAGCGCAACGTGACCTGACTTTTTGCATCGGGACGCAACCAGGGCAGAACACCGGCTTTACGCAGCTGTGCCTGACGCTCCACCAAGCGGTGAGAGTAATACAGCGGCGCGGGCATCAACACGTCGGTCTCGTTGGTGGCATAGCCAAACATCAGACCCTGATCGCCAGCGCCCGCCTCCTTGTGCTCGTCTTCGTCCACACCCATGGCGATATCTGGCGACTGCTTGCCGATGGCGTTAAGCACCGCGCAGGAGGCACCATCAAAACCAATTTTGGAGCTGTTGTAGCCAATATCCAGCACCACTTCGCGCACAATGTCTTCTAAATCCACGTAGGTATCGGTAGTAACCTCACCCGCAACCACCACCATACCGGTTTTCACCAGCGTTTCTACGGCAACACGCGCCCCGGGATCATCCTTGAGGATAGCATCTAAAATCGCATCGGAAATCTGGTCGGCCATTTTGTCGGGATGACCCTCAGACACAGACTCGGAAGTAAAATTGTTGTACAGACTCACATTATTCTCCTTGGTAAAGTGCTTAAAGTGTCAACGCGTCAACATCAGCCTGCCCACAAGACATTAACTGAATGTAAACACCGTTAAATGGGATGAGAGTAGTCACTGTGATATTTGACAAACCCCACGTGACTGCGCAAGCACCCACGCTGACCGGATAGCATCGTAATTATCTTTCACCCGGATCCCGCCCGACCCATAAACCTCAGAGGTAATCAGCAAACCGTCGGTAAAGAACGGTCGGGCATACTTACAAACACCTGCACCTTCAGAGGTGCCTTTATACTGTGACATCGGGGACAACAACTGAATTAACCCGGATATTTCACCAGTAAATGGAATTTACGGACAAAAGGCCTTCGAGCGTTGCTCAAACATCATGAAATGCGTAGCGGTAGCTATAGTTTGAATGATTTTGGGCAAGATTCGAAGTCATTTTTTTCGAAATAGGTATAAATTGCACATGTGTTTTTGCTGCCATTCATGACATAACAAGGTAGCCGCCGTACTGGTGAAATATCCGGGTTAAATCGCCGCCAGACAGCTTTTTACCCGCAATGACCCTCGCACTTTAGTGATAGGCATTGCTGCGCGG
>PDSN01000097.1 GCA_002748505.1 Gammaproteobacteria bacterium
CATTCGTTAAACACACTGCTAATTTAGCGATTTCTTCCGCTTGGGATTTATCAATAGTTTTATATTTCATGCGACTATAACTCCCTGTACCGCATAACAGTTAAATAGACGACAGTGTGTCGTAATTAAAGACGGCACGTTGTCGTCTATCCCTTTATTGACAATCAGCCTAAAACACGCTAACTCACTGAAACCTAACATCTTACCCTGCACGCTGACAAGCCATACCCAAGAAAAAAGACGCGCTTACACAGCTTCGCTAGCGCCTTGCAGAATCTTTGCAGTGAAGCGCACTCCTCAGGCTAACACGCTCTACGCAGCAGTCGCGCGGTAAGCGCCTGAAGGGGCGTTCGAGGCCATGGATGGCCGAGACGAGCATACAGGGATGTACTTGTAGCGTCCCCGTAAGGTGCTTGCCGCGCGGCTGCCGGGCACCAAACCAGATCTTGGAGCGGAGGTTTACGGGAAAAGCCGGGAAAAGGGACGCGGGAAAAAGCGGGAAAAAGGGACGGAGGGATTAAAAAGTATCCACATCGCCTCGCAAATCGCCACGGTGATAACGCCAGCGCACAGCAGACACGCTTTACAGGAAGCGGAACGCGACGCCAGTCGTTTGATTAAACCGGAACAAACAACAGGGGGCTGCTGTTGTTTATAATCCCGCCGCCTGTTCAAGCACCGCTTCGGTAGACTGTAATTGTGCCTCGAAGGTCAGTTGTTGCGCGGCGGCTTGCCAGACGTTTTGGAAGTCCGTAAAGCAGGTATCTGCGTGGTGTATGCAGCGCGTTAAGGCCTGTGCCAGGGCGTGCTCATCGCCGACGGGGGCGAGGTAGGCTTGGGGCAGGAATTCCACCGCACCGGCAACGCGGGTCGATACCACCGGTTTTGCCAGTAACAGTGATTCAACCATCGCCAGAGGAAAACCCTCGCGGTCGGAGCTGATCAATACTGCATCACAGGCTTGAATCAGGTCGGGAATATCGTTTCTAAAACCGAGAAACTCGACACGCTCGCTCACACCCAGATCTTTGGCGAGTTGTGTCAGCGCTCCATGCAGCGCGCCGTCACCGGCGATGCGCAGGTGAATGTCGGTGGTTTGTGCGAGGGCGCGCAGGGCGATGTCCACCCGTTTTACCTCGACTAAGCGGGCGATCATCAACACGTTGGCGGGCTTTGCCGGGTTTTTTTTCACCGGCGTTAGGGGCTGTAGCGCACGCCCGTTGTAGATAACCTCAGCGGACAGCGGTTGCAGTGATTGCGCGACCCCGCCGCTTACCGCAATGATACGATCAAAGGCGCGATACATCGCAGTGGAGCGCTTGACGCTGTGTACGGTCACGACCTTGGGCTGAGCTAGAAAACGCTTGATACGACCTATCATCGCCGCGGCTTTGCTGGCGTGGGCGTGAATCACCCGGGGTTTGATCGCTTGAATGGTACGCAGGAGCTGCCACAGGATCAGCGGATTGTAGCGGCTGGCCGCCAGATTGAGGGGGTGAAAAACGACGCCATCCGCCAATAGCGAGCGATAGCGGGGGTGGGCGATCACATGCACGGTATGCTTGCGCGATAAGCCGTTGGCCAGGTCACAGAAATGGTTTTCCAATCCGCCTTCTTCGATACCTGCCATGACCTCACAGATAATCAGGGAATCTGTTGTTGGCATGATGGACAAACCTGTTGTTGAGCGAGACTTGCATCCTAAGTCGGCAAAGCATAGTGTAAGGCGGTGCTGGCATCAAGTGTCTGCGGCGGGTTTTTCTGGTCTGTGTGCGATGCGGTTTGATGGAAGTGAGTTCTGTGTGAATCTGTGAATGTGCGATGACCGACAAGCTGTGTTTTATCATTCCCGTGCTCAATGAGTGCGACACTTTGCCAGTGTTACTGGGTCAATTGCGAACGCGGTTTCCTAATTGCCAGCGAGTATTTGTCGATGGCGGCAGTGTCGATGGCACGCCTGCACTGCTGCAAAGCAGTGGTGAATGTTGCATCAACAGCGGCAAGGGCAGGGCGCGGCAGATGAATGCGGGAGCCGTCCATAGTGAAGCCCAGTACCTGCTGTTTCTTCACGCCGATACCGCGCCGCTTTTTAGCGAGCAAGACCTCTTCGATGTTTTGCAGAACCAACCGGCGTGGGGTTTTTGCCCTGTGGTGTTCGATTCATCACGCCCTGTGTTTCGCATCATCGCCTTTTTTATGAACGTGCGCTCGCGCCTCAGTGGCATCGCTACGGGTGATCAATTACTCTGGCTGCAAAAAGCCCTGTTTGAGCGCCTCGAAGGGTTTGCGGATATCCCGTTGATGGAAGATGTCGAGCTGTGTCAGCGCTTGCGCAAAGTCGAAAAACCCTGTGTTTTTCCCCATAAGGTAAAAACGTCAGCGCGGCGCTGGCAGCAGCGCGGTGTGCTGCGCACAGTGCTGCTGATGTGGGCCTTGCGCGCGGCCTATTTTTGCGGTGTCAGCCCCGCGCGCCTGCACGCTTGGTATTATCCCGACAAATAAATAACGCTAAAACGAGCGCGAATACAGTAAGTCCAGGGAGCTGTGCAAGCTGTTAATCATTTCCAGAGACAGACGCTTGGCAAAATCCCAGCGCACTTTAAATACACTGCCATCACCGAGTGCGTTGACGCCGTACTCCATAAACACATCTTCGCGAAGATAACCCGATACGGACAGGTCGGTGTCGTCTCCCGAGCCAATGCTGAAATTGGAAATACCCAGTTTTTCCGCGCCCGAGGCAATACCGCCGCCACCAAGTGCCAGGCCGCCGGCGAGCATGGCCTGTGCCACCACGGCGCCTTTGTCGGTGCGGCTGTCGTCGTCGGGCAGTTTGCCGGTGACAATAGCATACAGGGTGTCGCTGTTGGACATCGCAGGCTCTGAAAACGGCGTGATTTCCGGGCTTTGAGCCGGGCCGCTCACCTTGATACCCGCCACGGTTTCGCCAATGGTGCGAATGGCTTCCAACTCGATATTGGGTGAGCTTAACACGTCGTTAAACAGCAATCGGCCTGTGCGCACATCGAGTTTTTGTCCGTAGCCGCGATAGCGTCCATCGACCAGGTCAATCGCGCCCGTGCCCTGTAAAGGATTGCCCGCGGTTTGTTCCAGCTTTAATTTGCCTTTGAGTTTGGTGGATGCGCCGAAGCCCTTGAACGACAGGTCAGGGCCTATGGTTGCGATCAAGTCCATCACCATGTTCGGGCCTTTAGAGGTGGCCTGCGCATCGGGATGGGAGTCGACAATTTTAACGTCAGAAGACAGGCTCTGCGCGCTTTCCGGCAGCTCTGCCACGGTGATTTTGCCACTGGGAACAGCGATATCGCCGGTGATTTTGATGATATCGGGGTCGATGCCAATGTTGACATCCATTGTCGTGGCGAGTTTTATCATGGGGGGTGATTCGATTTCCAGGTTTTCTCCCCACAGGCGGATTTGCCCTTTAACCGGCGGGCTGAGCGCAAACTGACCTTCGAGCTGTCCGTTACCTTCACCTAGCGTAAACGAACCATCGAAAATTGCAGTATCTTTTTGGAACTTGCCTTGCAGGCGCAGGTTTTGCAAGTCGCTGGGGTTGTCCCGCAGGCGCAAACGCCCATCCGCCAGAGCCATGGTGCCGCCAACGATGGGGGTTTTTACATCGCCAGATAATTGCAGCTTGATATCTAAAATGCCCTGTACAATTTCGGCCTCGGGAACGAGGCCGGCAATAACGGCGAGATCAAAGCTGGACAGGTTGAGCGCGCCTTGCAGCTTGGAAAAATCCGTACCGCTTAAATTCACTTGCCCCTGTAATAGATCGCTTTGGCCCTCGCGGGGTACGTTTAACTTTGCCGCGAAGTTCTCGGCCTTGGCATCGGCGCTGATGCTGATACCCTGGTAAGGTTGAGTAATGGTCTTGTCGCCCACGGTGGAGCTGAAACTACCGGCGCCGCCATCCAGGGTGAGGGCAAGCACTGGTGCGGCATCACCGGTTTTACGCAGCGAGCCTTTGCCGGCCAATTTCCCATCCCAGTTAAAGTCCTTTGGCCACCAGGCCTGCAGCGAATCTGCCGCCAGATGCTCGAGGGTGAAATCCACCGAGCTGCTCTGCGGAGACAGCTTTGTTGCAGAGGTGCACAGCTTCGCCTTGTTGATTGCCAGGCAGGCCGGGGCGATGCGGATAGTTTCCGGCTCGGCGCGCCACAGCAGGGCAGTGGCTTCTTGCAGGCGAATTACATTATCAGAGGCGGGGTTATAAGCCGTGGCCTGCAGCGTTTCCAGCGTTCCCGACCAGCGGCTCCGGTCGCTTGCCAAGGCACCTTTTAAGAGACTATCGGCCTTGAATTGCTCCCCGTCAGCGGTAATGCTGAGCTGGTGGGCACTGTATTTACCGCTGATCTCAAGCCGGGCATTGTTTACGCTGTTGTTGCCGCTGATAACGCCGAGGCTGTCAATGTTGAGATTGAGCGCCTGCTCGCTGCCAAGGTCAAGGGGGAGTGCGCCGTTGACGGCCAGTTGTTTGATCCGGGTGCCAGGCAGCGCCAATGCCGCGCCGTTTGCGGTGATTGCCAGCGGTTTGTCAGGGCTGAAGTTGAGCGTACCATTCACACTGCCGCCGATATTTTCTGCAAGCTCTGCGAGTTTATCCGCTTTAACTGTCGCTTTTGCATCCAGGGTTTGCAGCCATGCGAGAACGCTGTCGAGATCGGCGAAATCACTGTTTTTGAAGGGCTGAACGGTCGCGCCCAGGTCTATGTTTGTGTTGTTGGAAGCGAGTTTTAAGTTGTCGACATGAATCACACCGCTGTGGTCTGTGTTGATATCGGTGGTGAGCAGATAGGGCACATTGCGATAGGTGATGCTCAGCCCGTCGCTGCGCGCATCGATATGAAATGTCTCTGCCTCCGGGTCGATGCTGAACTGCGCAAAGGCCGCGCCGTTAAGTTCGGTCAGGGGCACACTCATAATCGTATTGGGGTCCAGGGTTTCAAGCCCCAGGCGCAGTTCTCCGCTGAATACTTTTGCCAAAGGCGCCAATTGCGCTTCGATATTGAGCGTATCGGGCGAGCGCGTACGTACGGAAATCGCCAACTGTTCCACGGTGTTGCCAAGACTGATCGCGGCATCGACGGGGTTGGCAAGCTGGGGTGCCTTGACGAAAACGCTTTGTTCGATGGCAAGTGGATAAGCGCCGCTGAGTTCGATGTGCCCGTTCAGGTCGTGGCGAAACAGCGCGTTGTGGATGCTGGATTGACCGATATTCAGCTGTGATTTCCTGAAGCGAACATCACTGGCCTGCCAGTTGATGTTGTTGGTCCACTCGCTCGCATTGGCGCCTTTCAGGCTGATGTTGCCAAGGTCTACGGTGTGAATCAGTACGCCGAAGGGGGTTTTTATTGTCGGCAACCCCGCGGCTGTTTCTTCCTCGGGTTTGTCCTCGCTGGCGGCGATGTCGGCGTCAAGCTGCGACAAGGCGAGCTTATCAATGCACAGGGTAAAACCCTTTTTACAGAAGTAACTGAGCGTTAAATCGACGTTTTTTGCTTCGACCAGAGTGCCTGCGCTGTGCCAGGTCACTTCGCTAAAAGACAGACCGCGAAACAGGGCGCGCGGCTGGTTTACGGTGAGGGTCAGGCCATTGAGTTCAGCGCTTGCCGTGCGCAGCAAAAACCCGGTGCCTGTTGCGGTGCCGATAAGCCAGGCGGGAATCAATATCAGCAGCGCCAACAGCACGAGGGCTGCACCTGTTAAAACCATCTTCCAACTGGGCATACTCATAATTCGGGCCCCAATCCTATGTGTAACTCTATGCTGTTGTCATCGCTGGCGGCCACGCCTAAATCAATGCGAATGGGGCCAACTGGCGACAGCCATGCAACGCCGATGCCGGGGCCGTAGAACAGGTCTTCGCTCTGATCGCCAAAGGCATTACCCGCATCTACAAATACCGAGGCGCGCCATTTTTCCAGAAACTGGTAGCGATACTCCAGGCGCGTGGTCAGCAAATACTGGCCGCCGCTGAGGTCGCCGTTTTCATCCCTGGGTGAAATACTCTGGTAGCTGTAACCGCGTATGCTGTTATCGCCACCGGCGAAAAAACGCATAGAAGCAGGAATGTCATCCAGCGTTGTGTTTTCGTAAAAATAGAAGCCGCCCAACTCCAGCCCCGTCAGCACACTGCTGCGCCCCCAGCTCTTTAACCAGCGCGCCGTGGTGTGAAGGCGGAAAAAATTGGCGTCGGATGCCGCCGCTTTGCTGGCAGCATCGAGCAATACGGTGTATTTGTAGCCGTGGGTGGGGTTCATGGTGTCGTCGCTGCGCTTCTTAGTGGCGCTGACGCCGGGCATCAGCAGTTGGCTTTTACCTTCCTTTTTACCCTGCGTAAACTCTTCTGTGAGATATTTCAGATAGGCGCTGCCTTTCCAGCCCCAGGGCAGGGCGGAGACAAATGCGGCGCTGGTGGAGAATGTTTTACTGTCTGTGTCTTTGACTTTTTTGGTTTCATACAAGCTGTTTATTTCCCAGTAGGCGCCGTCGCCGCGCAGGGTGGGAATTTTATAGCGCAAGCCGATGGAGTTGCCGATGGCCGAGACGTAGGCGTCCGCTTGCAGGGAGTGGCCGAGACTGTTTAGCCAGGGGCGTATCCAGCGCAGTTTAACCCTGGGGCCAGTATCGGTGCCGTAGCCTATGCCTGCGGTCACGATGTGCTTCTTTTTCATCGCAAACTCGGCGTTGACATCCACCAGGGCCTCGTCTCTGTCCAGCTCCTGGTCGAGCAACACGCTGGAAAAATACCCGGTGCCGAGCAGGTTTTGCTGCACTTCACTGAGTTTGCCGGTGCTGACCACGGTTTGCTTTGGCCAATCGGCGGCCGCTTCTAAATACGGGTCGTCGATGCGGTTCTCGCCCAGGGTCAGTTTGCCAAAATGAAACAGGGGGCCGGTTTCAAAGGTCAGCGCGATGCGGGCACTATAGGTGTTCGGATCGACGATGACTTCGCGTTTGCTATAGACGGCGGTGAGATAGCCCTGGGCGCGTGCGGCGCTCATCAAGGCGGATTTGGCGCTGTCGTAGGTATCGCTGTTGAATATCGCTCCCGTTTGCCAGATGTCGACTTTGGTCAGTGCCTGTAAAGAGTCCTCCTCAGCCCCGTCACCGACCAGTTTGATGTCACTGGCGGTCACTTTGGTGGGTTTTCCCGCATCGACGTTAATGACGATGTTGCCGTCCTGCGCAGACCAGCTTAAGGTCGGTGAAAAATAGCCCATGGCGCTAAGCCCGGCGCGCACACCTTTGCTGAGGCGCTTGCCCAGGGTGGCCTGGTTTTTAAGCTCTTTAGCCTTCACCTTGCCGATGTGAGCGAGGACATTGTCTTGCATTTCGCTGTCGAGTCCATTGACGGTAATGTCCAGTGCTTTGCTGGCAGTCTTGGCACTGCTTGTCGGTGCAAAACCCGCGCTGACAATGCTTACCACAAGAAAAAAGATGGAGAAGTATCTGCGCATGATGTTGTTCAAACTGTTGCCTGGTTTTGCTGTTCGCGTTGGAAGTCCCTGAGCAGCGCCTGCTCTTCTTCGTAGCGCCTGTTGCCGCTTTTTTTCGCGCTGCTTTGCAGGCGTTGTCGCAGGCGGCTTTTGCGATGTGCCTGTAATCGCGCGTTGAAGGCTTGCACTTCCGCTTCACCGGTAATCAAGGCTTCAACAAACGCTATATCGATGCCCATGCGGTAGGCGATGCGGCCCGGTTGGATGCCGTGGGCGTGAAACTGCGCAACGATATCAATTTGTTGCTGCCTGTCAAACCGGCAGGGGCAGGAATAGCCCCAGGGGGGGGACGGGGTGCGCGTGTCCTTTGCGGCGGCGTCGAGATGGCTCATGGTGATCTGACAGCAAATAATAAGTCACAAAGCGGGTATTGTGACACAAACTGCGGCCAAGGGGGTGGGAATTTGTTGGTGTACACACCCGCCGCAATGGTGCGGCGGGTGTGACAGAAGTTCTTGAGTTGCCTGGGTTATGCAACCTGGCTTTGCAAATAGTTTTGCAGGCCGATTTTATCGATCAGCCGGAGCTGTTTTTCCAGCCAGTAGGCGTGGTCTACCTCGGTGTCCTCCAGCAATTGCCCAAGAATACGGCGGCTGTGAAAGTCCTGTTCGCGTTCGCAAATTGCTATGGTTTCTTTCAGGGTCGCTGCCACATCGTATTCGAGTTGCAGGTCATTCTTCAGCATTGAGGGGACATCGTGCCCGATACGCAAAGGCTCGCGGGTGCTCAGATCTGGCGTACCCTCCAGGAACAAAATGCGCTCGATCAGCGCGCTGGCGTGGCCTTTCTCATCGTCAAACTCGTGATCGATGCGCTCAAACAGTTTGGTCAAGCCCCAATCGTCAAACATACGCGAGTGAATGAAGTACTGATCCATGGCGGTCAGCTCCGCGGCAAGCAGTTTGTTCAGGGCGTTGATGATCGTGGTATTTGCTTTCATGGAACTTAGTCCTCGATATGGGTTTGCAGGTAGTTTTCGATGCCGGTGTTGTCAATCAGGTATTGCTGCGCTTCGATCCAGTCAAGATGGTTTTCTTCGGCGCTCAAAATACCGCATAGTAAGCTGCGACTGACGTAGTCCCCGGCGGTCTCGCAGGCTTCGACTGCCTCGCGCAGGAGGGCGATATGCTCGCGCTGGTAGGCGAGGTCACAGTTGAGAATTTCAGCGGCGTGCTCGCCAATTTTAAGGGCACCCAGATCCTGAAGATTGGGTAAACCCTCCAGGAAAAAGATACGCTCAATCAACTGGTCGGCTTGTTTCATATCCAAAATGGACTTCTTGTAGAGGACTGCGTTCAAGCCCTCAAGCCCCCAGTGACGACACAGACGCGCGTGCAGGAAATACTGATTGATGCCGGTGAGTTCGTTTTTCAGTGCGGTATTTAAGTACCGGAGGATGTGTGGGTCGCCTTGCATGGCGTTGCTCCTTAGAAAGTGTGGGGTAAGGAGCCGGTATTGTCTTGCTTTTCTCTGAAGAAGTCAAAAATACCAATAAAATCAAAAAGATACGAATGTTAGACTAGGCGCTGTTGATTCTCATATTATTTTTGGACAGCATTTATAAATCGAATCGCTCGCGAATAAAGCGCGCCACGCCATCGGCATCGTGATGCTCGATAACCGCGGTGGCGGAGGTTTTGAGTGCGGGTTTGGCATTTTGCGGCGCATAGCTTTCGTCGGCGCTGGCAAACATGGACAGGTCGTTGTCGCCGTCGCCAAAACAAATGACCCGGCTGGCTCCCAGTTCTTGGCGCAGTGTGTTCACCGCTGCACCTTTACTGCCATCGCTGTGATGCACATCGAGCCAGTACAGCCCCGAGCCCTCCATGGCGGGGCCGCAATACGCGACCAGATGCGGCTCGTCGGCAACCAGCTCTGTTATCGCCAGAATCTGCTGGGGTGAACTGATGGCACTGATGTTGGTGATATCGCAGTCAGCGGGCAGTTGCGCCAGGGGCAGCACCGGCACGCCGCGTTTTTTTTCTATCATTGTCGCCAGTTGTTGCTCTCTGGTGCTCATGTTAGGTGCGTGATACACCGCGTGCCTGTCCTGTTCATCGAGGGTAAACACAAAAGGGCGCACATTTTGTTTGAATATTGCGGCGATGACGTGCTCGATCTCTTGATGAGTGAGCAGGTAGCGGTGGCTGTAGCTGTCGCGTTCGGGGTTGAAGATGACCACGCCGTTTTTATAAATCTGAGGTCGCCCAAAACCCGCGCCAGCCAGCAAGTCCCGCGCTTCGTACAGTGTTCTGCCAGTGGCCACGGTGTAGGCGATACCCCTCTTGGCGAGCATCGCCAGGGTGTCGCGGGTAAACGTCGATAGCTTCGACTCCGCGTCAAGCAGTGTGCCGTCTAAATCAAAAACCAACAAATCCATCAAATAATCATAGCGTTTGCGATGCTTCCTGTCATCTGTGCTAAGGTACGGTTTTTGTGCCTTCTATGGAGAGAATTACATGGCATTTTTGACGACCCTGCGCGAAACCTTTGGCGTGCTGCCCGCTGTCATCAAGACGACCAAAAACTTGAGTATGCCCGCAACCCACCGGGCTTCGCTGGGCCTGGCGGTGGAGCAACGCGCGCACCGGGAAGCGGACAATAGCGCTATAGTGTTTGAGGGGCGTGAGCTAAATTGGGGGGAGTTTAATGCTCTGGCTAATCGCTACGCCTATGCACTGCGCCGCCAGGGTGTTAAAAAAGGGCGGGTGGTCAGTGTGATGATGGAAAACCGCCCAGAGTTTTTAGCGCTGCTGGTTGGTCTGAATAAACTGGGTGCAGTAGCGGCGTTGCTGAATGTCCATCTCACGGGCAAATCGCTGGCCCACTGTATCGATGTCGCCGAATCAGACAAGGTGGTGGTAGGGCAGGAGTGCGAGGACGCGATAGAACCTCTGTGCGGTGCATCGGCTCTGGAGCCCGGGCGCGATTATCTGTGGCTGGCAGATGACGACGCCGACAGCGCCCCCGACTGGGCGCTGGATTTAACCGCCTTGAGCAAGAAAGCTAAGGCAGATAACCCCAGCAGTACCGAGCAAAACAGTTTTGGCGACCCCGCATTTTATCTTTATACCTCTGGCACCACCGGATTTCCGAAGGCGGCGATAATGTCAAACCGCCGTTTTATGATCGGTGCGCAAAGCAGTGCTGCGCTGGGCTTACAGTGCAATCGCTTTGACCGTATTTATCTGTGTTTACCCCTGTATCACGCCACCGGTTTTATGCTGGGTTTTGGTGCGGCGTGTGTATCGGGTGCCAGCGTATTTCTGCGGCGACGTTTTTCCGCGAGTCATTTTCTCCAAGAGGTACGCGAGCATGATGTGACCTGCTTTGTTTATATCGGTGAGCTGTGCCGCTATTTGCTGCATCAGCCTGCGCATAAAGACGATTGGAATACACCGCTGCGCAAAGTGCTGGGTAACGGTTTGCGCCCGGATGTGTGGATGGATTTTAAAAAGCGGTTTGGCATCAGTCGGGTGATGGAGTTTTACGGCTCCAGTGAAGGCAATGTTGCCTTTATGAATGTATTTAATAAAGACTGCACCGTGGGCACAACCTCGGTGGAGGTGGCGCTGGTTCGCTACGACGTGGATGAAGACGAAATTCTGCGCAATGCAAAAGGTTTTTGCGAGCAGGTCGACGACGGCGAGCCGGGTTTGTTGTTGGGAAAAATTACCCCTAAAACCGTGTTTGAAGGCTATACCGATGCCGAGGCGACGGAATCAAAAATCCTGCGCAATGTGTTTAAGGACGGCGATGCCTGGTTTAACACCGGCGATATGTTAAAAACCGTAGCCGTGGGTTTTGCGCTGGGTAAAAAACACTATCAGTTTGTTGACAGGGTGGGCGACACCTTCCGCTGGAAGTCGGAAAATGTCTCCACCAATGAGGTGGGTGAGCTGTTGAATGCCTATCCGCAATGTGCTCTGTGTAATGTTTACGGTGTTGCCGTGCCCGGTGCCGATGGTCGCGCTGGCATGGCGGCGGTGGCGTTGCGCGAGGGTGAAACCACGCTAGATACCCTGCGTTTTTCCAGGCATGTGAACGAACAATTGCCGAAATACGCTCAGCCGGTGTTTGTGCGTTTATTGACGACGATGGATACCACGGGCACGCATAAGTTATTAAAAACGGAGCTGCGTAAGCAGGCCTACGATTTGTCCGTGGTATCGGATCCCATCTATGTGTTAAAGCCCGGCGCGAGTGAGTACGAATTACTCGATAGAGATTTCGCCGAGCTGGTTAAGCGCGGGGAGGCGGGTTATTGATGGCGGAATTGCCTGCGCTGCCGGTCAGCGAGGTTGTTCCCAAATTGCGCCAGGCTTTGAGCGATGGCGATGAGGCGGTCTTGGAAGCGCCGCCAGGGGCGGGTAAAACCACCCTGGTGCCGCTGACGCTGTTGGATTTGCCCGCACTTGCCGGGCAAAAAATTCTACTGCTGGAACCAAGGCGAGTGGCGGCGAAATCCGCTGCGGCGCGCCTGGCGCAACTGCTGGGCGAACCTTTAGGCAAAACCGTGGGTTATCGTATGCGCCTTGAGCGCAAAGTCAGCGCTGCTACCCGTCTCGAAGTCATTACCGAGGGTGTATTAAGCCGTCAACTACAGGCAGATCCCGCTCTTTCAGGCGTAGGCCTGGTAATTTTTGATGAATTTCACGAGCGCTCGCTGGAGGCGGATTTAGGCCTGGCGCTGTGCCTGCAAAGTCGCGATATTTTTCGCGATCAGCCGCTGAAGCTGTTGGTGATGTCGGCAACCCTGGACGGTGAGGCAGTCGCTGAACTCTTGGGCGGCGCGCCACTGATACGCTCCAAAGGCAGGGCGTATCCAGTCGCGGTGCACTGGCAGGCAAGCACCGATACGGTAATGCCTCGCATCGATGCGCTGGCGGAGCAGGTGGGTACAGCGGTTCTTGATGTCACCGCTTCGCACGAGGGGAACGTGCTGGTATTTTTACCCGGGCGCGCGGAGATTCAGCGCACTTATCAGTATTTGGAAGCGCGACTGGGCGCCGGCTACAGGCTGTGTACTATGCACGGCAGCTTAAGCCTCGACGAGCAGCAAATTGCGATTGCGCCGCCACCTGTGGGCACGCGCAAAATTGTACTGGCGACCAATATCGCCGAGACCAGCCTGACCATAGAAGGCATTCATACCGTGGTGGATAGCGGCTGGCAGCGCGAGGCGCAGTTTGACAGCGCGCGAGGTGTCACTCGCTTGCATACCCGGCGGATTTCCAAGGCGTCTGCTACCCAGCGCGCGGGGCGGGCGGGGCGCCTGGGGCCGGGGCAGTGTTATCGGCTGTGGAGCGAGCAGGGGCATCACAGTTTCGCACCCAATGCCCGTCCAGATATCCTGCAGGCCGATTTATCGGCACTGGCGCTACAGTTATTGTCCTGGGGAATTGATGACCCGGCTGAGTTGCAATGGCTGGACCCGCCGTCGCCCGGCGCTTTTAACAAGGCGCTGGCGAGTCTGGAAACACTGAATGCAGCGCACAAACAAAGCTCCGGCGTTTGGGCGCTGACCGCTCACGGACAGTTACTCGCGCAGTTGTCGGCTGCGCCGAGGTTGGCGCATTTATTGGTGCTGGGCGCCAGATGGGGCTGTGAGGAGCAGGCCGCGCAGCTCGCCGCATTGCTGCAACAGGGGCAACCCCGCGGCGGGCAGGCGGTGGATTTATCGGCTAGCCTGGCCAGCTTATCCGGCGCAAAAACCGGTTCTGAGAAACTCGGCAATTGGCGCGCCAGTGTGCTTAAACAGGCGCGGCAATGGCTTGCGCAACTGCGCCGTTTAAACCTGGCCACGCAAGCGCACGGCGGTATTTCCAATGCGATATTATTGGCGGCCACCTACCCTGAACGCATCGCGAAACGGCTTGACCGCCAAAGCGGCGAATATCAGCTCGCCAGTGGCAGAAGAGCCCTGTTAAAAGATGCCGGAGCGCTGGCAGAAGCACCATTTTTAGCGGTGGCGGCACTGGGTGGTCGCGAGCGCGGCAGCACGGACCGGATTTTTGAAGCACTGCCACTGCCCGAAAGTGTTTTTGATGGCGTTTTAGGGTATTTGCTTAACAGTCGCGACGGTGCGGTGTTTGATGCGTCCGCTGGAAAAGTTAAAGGTTTTAGCGAGCGCTGTGTGGGCAGTATTGTGTTGTCGGCTACGCCCAATGTCAGGGTAAAGGCCGAACAAGCGGCGCAGGCTTTGCTGGCTGCAATAAAAAGCAGTTCGCTGACACTGCTGCCGTGGACAGATCAGATCAGGCAGTGGCAGGCCAGGGTGATGCTGTTGCGGGAAGTGTTTGCCGGTGAGGATACGCCCTGGCCGGATGTGTCCGATGAGGGCTTACTGGCAACTCTGGAGGATTGGTTGTTGCCCGCATTACAGGGCAAGTCCGACTGTAAAGACCTGCCCCTGGC
>PDSN01000098.1 GCA_002748505.1 Gammaproteobacteria bacterium
GAAACAGCAGGCAAAACAGCAGGAACTTGGGTATGAATTTCATGGCGGCATCCCGAGCTGTCGCGCAATCGTTACTGTATTCACAACAATGGGTTTAAATACAAAACGTGGAGTAAAGCAGGCATAGGGCACAAATAACCTCTCCATCCCCTTCTACACAAAAATTGAGTTTTTAAACTCCTTATTATTTTGACTCCCATTGGTCTTTGTCAATTTTTTTCACTACTTTTCACCCATAAAAAAAGCAAGCCATTACGGCTTGCTTTTTTAAGACAAACAGGCTTTTAGAGAACTACAATATTCTCTGCCTGAAGGCCTTTTTGACCCTGAGTCACATTGAACTCAACCGATTGACCTTCCGTCAATGATTTGAAGCCAGAACCTGAAATTGCACTAAAGTGTGCAAAAACATCTGCGCCAGATTGCTGCTCAATAAAACCAAAACCTTTAGATTCGTCGAACCATTTCACGGTACCGGTAGCTGTATTAGACATGATAAATATCCTGTATATAAAAAGTATAAGAATGCCTTCGCGAGGCACGAACAAGCGGGAAATATAGACCAAATTTAGAAACTACAGATAGACCACACCACGAAAAGTCAAACGATTTCTCATGTTTACTTACAATCGCGTTCATCACGATAAAGTGCGGATAAGCATTTACTCTACCGGGAACTTTTTGCATTATTTCACAGTTGGGTAGACCATTAGTCGTCAACGCTTATTTATGGAAAGAGATATTTAGTTGAAACTCCTACACAAACTAGCGCTGTGTTGTCTGTTGTTTCCAGCCCTGGCTGCCTACGGGGCTGTTGAGCACTACGCCATCTACCTCGATACCGACAATATCGGCACAGGCCAGTGCACAGAAAACGGCATCGGGGGCATCGATTACCGCCTTGTACTTACGGTGGACAACAACAGCAAAACACTGCAAGGGGCCGACCTGAGTCAATGCAGTGTCAATACCTTTAATGCCGCTGTGGCACTGAATCTGGCCGACTGGTTCCTCGGCGCGGATAATGGTGTCGATGGCAGCGACCTGATCGAAGGACGCCTGCCACTGGCACAGCTGGACTACCCCACCCAGATTAACATCTCAGTTGTATCCGACTTAATCGGCACGCTGTCCGATACCACGGGCGCTGTCTGGCGCGGCATTAGCCTGTCGCTTTCCGGTGTCCATGCGGTGCCGGTGTTCACCACGCCCATGTTACTGCTGCTATTGGTGCTGACAGGCGCCCTCGCCTGGCGCGGCATCCGCAGGCCTTGCCCGGCATCGAGCTACTTGCTGGTACTGTGTTTAACACCGTTTATCGCCAGTCTCGCCTGGGCTGCCACTATCGCGATTGACGGTCTGGATGACTGGGCAGCCGCCGACCGGCAACACACTCTACCCGCGGGCAACCGGATCAGCGGGGATTTACGCGCGGTGTACCTGACCTACGACAACAGCTATGCCTATATTCGTGTAGATGCCCACGTCGGGCCCGTACCGCCGATAATACCGCAGACGCTGAACGATACCGGTATCGTTCTGGGTGACAATCACCCCTTTGGCAGGAATGGCGATTGCACCACCGGCGCGGTGATCGCAGCCCAGGACTGTTCCCACGGGCGCGATGCGAAAGCGCTGGCAGGCACCCTAACGAAAGTGGGTACGGGGCACGCTGGTTTTGATTTCACCAAACTCGATGGCAATGGCAATGACCTGCCCGCCGGCGCCGCAAACTGGAGCTGTGTGCGCGACAACGCAACAGGATTGGTATGGGAGGTGAAGACCAACGACGGCAATCTGCATGACACCGACAAGCAATACACCTGGTATGACCCCGACGCCATCGTCAATGGCAGCGCTTCCGGTTCGGAAAACAGCGGTGTGAATACGCAGGCCTTTGTTGCCACCGTCAATGCGGCGGGCTGGTGTGGCGCGAATGACTGGCGTCTGCCTACCATCGACGAACTGCACTCCACCGTCGATTTGTCCATATACTCGCCAGCCATCGATACCGCCTATTTTCCCAACGCAAAAAGCGGCTTGTACTGGTCATCGTCACCGGCTGCGGGCGACAGCGACTACGCCTGGGTCACCGATTTCCTGGTTGGTTTCGATTACCACGACCATAAGGGCAGCAGCCATTATGTGCGGCTTGTACGCGGTGGACTATGACGGGCGCTGATATTAACCATAGAGAATTGGCAATGATATTGAATCAATCCATTCCCCTTTGGGGCAATGCCCACGCCCTGCCGGTGGGTGCCAACTTCTGTTCGCGTCACCAACAGCACAGCTTTCGCAGGAGCGCAATATGAAAACCCGATTGTGGCTGCTAGCCCTCTTCGTGCTTGCCCATAACAGTGTCTGGGCGGCTTGCAATCCCTATGTGCGCATGACGGCTCCCGACCAACGCTACAATGTGGATAGCGCCGCCGGTTTGGTGACCGATACAGTCACAGGGCTGATCTGGCAGCATTGTACGCTGGGACAAAGCGATGCAGATTGCAGTAGCGGCACGGCAACCCCCCACAACTGGCAGGAAGCGCTTCAGGCGGCTGCAAACAGTACCTTCGCCGCGTACAATGACTGGCGTCTACCGAACCGGAAAGAACTGGCGTCTCTTGTGGAGCGCCAGTGCTACAGCCCGGCCATCAACAGCAACGTCTTTCCCGGTACCGAAAATGGCTGTTACTGGTCGTCATCACCCAATGCGGACAACAACTACAACGCCTGGGGCGTCGATTTCCTTGTTGGCTACCACTACCGCAACTACAAGGGCTTTACCTGCTCGGTGCGCCTGGTGCGCGGTGGATAGCATCCCAAGGTCTCAGGCCAGCACAACGATATCCCTTGTTAACAAAGCATTTACAAGATATTACAAGAACACGCATCCCGCGGCATCGGTGGTTTACAGTGATGTTTTACTCTGAACATGCCGCCGTCACCAGCGACCGCTCGCACAATAAGTCAGCATAAAATATCTGGTGACAGCAGCCCGGTTAAACAGGTCTCTAAGCATCGCTGTGGAATCATAAAGCGTACAAAGACAGCGAGCACTGATCGACAGACTGTGTTGCCAGCACGCTGACAGCTAAAATCCTCGGCACTGACAACAGAACAAGTAACAACACCAAACAGGGGATATACGTATGTTTACAAAGCGCAAAATAACCTTGGCTGTCGCCACCGCAATGGCAATAGCCGGTCTGCCTGCCTATGCGCAGAATAACGATGCCAGCCCGCTGGAAGAAGTCCTTGTTACCGGTACGCAGATTAAAGGGGCCGATATTGAAGGCGCCCTGCCGGTCTCGGTGCTGAACTCTGACGATATAGCGCTGACCGGTGCGGCGACCGGCGCCGAACTGCTGAGCGCCATTCCCCAAATGGGCTTTGTGGGTTTTAGTGAATCGACCACCACGGGCGTGAACGCTGCCCGCGGCGATGTCAGCTCCATCAACCTGCGCGGCCTCGGTACGGGCAGCACACTGACCCTGATCAACGGCCGCCGGATGGTGTTGCACCCCGGTACGCAGACTGAAAATCGAGTGCCGGTTGTGACCGCAAACAGCAATACCATTCCCGTATTCGGCATCGACCGTCTCGAAGTATTGCGCGATGGTGCAGCGGCATTGTACGGCAGTGACGCGGTAGCCGGTGTTGTCAACTATGTGTTGCAAACCGACTACGAAGAAGGCCGATTGACCGTGCGCCACGGACTGTCCGAAGGCACTGACCTGAACGAGACCAGCATCAACGGTGCCAAAGGTTTTTCCTTTAACGATGGCGCCACCAATCTGGTTCTGACGGGCTCCTTATACCGCAAAGATGGTATGCCCGCGTCAGATCGTTATTATTCAGCGAATTCCGACCTGCGCCCATTATTTGCCGATGACCCCCTGTTTGCCGGCGACACCAACCTCGACAACCGCTCCAGCACGTTTTCCGGTTGGGGCGTTATGCGTTACCCCGGTTTGGGCACACTGCACGTCAGACCCGAGGAAATGACCCGCGACAACGGCAGCACCTACAGCGCCGCCGACTGCAGCTATGCACTGCAAGACGGCTTGTGCCTCGATGGCGGCAGCGGTGATCGCGCGTTGCGAATCAACCGCAATGCGGCGCGTCAGTTATCCCCTGATGCCAAGCGTATGAACCTGTTTGGTTTTGTCAGACATGATTTAACCGATGCCACTGAACTGTACAGTGAGTTCAGCTACTACCGGGCCGAAGTCGATCGCTACCGCGAGCAGGCCGGCCCCCTTTCAAACGGTCGCTTTACCGTGCCCGCCGACTACTATTACAACCCCTTTGGCCCGGTTCACTTTGCCGATGGTCGGCTCAACCCCAACCGTATCGTACCGGCGGGTGATGCCGATGTACCGGATGAGGGGCTGGGCTTTACCCTGTTTCGCTATGTGCCCTTCGATTCCGGGTATCGTATGGTCAATGTCGAAGACACCAGCTATCGCTTTGTCATGGGCGCAAAAGGCGAATTCAAGGATTGGGACTGGGATAGCGGCCTTGTCTACAGCGAAGCAGAAACCGTTGACTCCACCAACAATCGGATCAGCAGCACCCTGTTTCAGCGCCAGCTGATGCTCGATACTGCCGACGCCTACAATATCTTCAGCGGCTTGAATCCCGCCGATATTACCAGCCCCTTCGACCCCACGCCCAACCCCGCCTCGGCCATCGACCCCATGAGAATCAATGTCAAACGCCAGAGCCAGACATCACTTGCACTGGTTGATTTCAAAGTATCACGCCCCGATTTGTTTAGCCTGCCCGCAGGCGACGTGGGTATCGCGATGGGTGTGGAATGGCGTGAAGAAAGCTTCGATGAAAACCGCGATGCGCGCTCTGACGGCACTATCCAGTTTATCGATCAGGTGACCGGCCAATACGTCAACACCAGTGACATCATCGGCAGCTCGGCCTCCCCCGATGCAGACGGCTCCCGCCGCGTATTCTCACTGTATGCGGAATTTCTGGTACCGCTGTTGCGCGATATGCCGCTGGCACAAAGTCTGGACATGCAACTGGCCGTTCGTCATGAAAACTTTTCCGACGTTGGCAGCGTGACCAAACCCAAAATAGCGATGTCATGGTATCCCATCGACTGGTTACAGATTCGCGGCGCCTATTCGGAAGGCTTCCGCGCGCCCAACCTGACCCAGCTGCACATTCCTGCCATTACTGTTGTCAATGGAGTGAACGATCCGGTGAGCGGCTACTCCGGCGGTATCGAAGAGCGTCGTACCGGTAACAAAGACCTGAAACCCGAAGAAAGCAAAAACACCACAATCGGTTTGGTACTGACGCCACTGGACGACCTGACGTTGACTGTCGACTACTGGAAAGTGGAACAGGATGGCATTATTGGTTTGCTCAATGCCGATAACGCGGTACTGCTGGATGCACTGCTGCGCCAGCAGGGTTCTTATTTCAGCCGTCTGGAAAGAGACCCCGTCACCAACGAGCCCACCGTGTTTCACGATACCTTCCAGAATCAGGAACTGCGCGAAGTCTCCGGTATTGATTTCAGCGCCAGTTACGCCCTGGATACCGAGTTAGGCCTGTTTGACTTTAAATGGAACGGCGCCTATCTAACCCAGTTCGATCAGGAGCCCGGCTCTGAGCAGCAAATGATTATCGACGCCTTCGACGTCGCCGGCGGTGCTGGCAGCCTGATCAAGAGAAACGGCCGTCCGCGCTGGCGCAGCACTGCCTCGGTCAAATGGCAGCAGAATCAATGGGGTGCGGGCGTATTCTTCCAGTACATCAGCGAGACACGGGACACCAGTGCAGCGGCGGACAGCGATACCGCAACGCCGGGTGCATTCCTGGCACTTGACCCCTATCTGACAGTGAATACCTCCCTCGACTACCGTTTCGATAAAGGTGTGCTGGAAGATTCACGCCTGCGCCTCGGGGTGCGCAACGTCTTCGACAAAGCGCCACCGGTCGCCGACGAGGGCTATGGCTACAACGGGCAGATATACTCCAACCGCGGTCGCTATATTTATCTGGATTTCGCCTACCGCTTCTAACCCAGATATTTCACCAGCAAACGGAGCCTTCAGAAATTTTGAAGGCTCTTTTTTTTGTCCAGTGACAGGCTTTATCAGTTCGGGTCATCTGCACTTTTCAGTCAGCTGTTTTTACCGTGCCGATAACGGGCCACTGCCGGTAAAAATCCTGGATAATACGCAGTCGACGCGCAAACACGGTATCTCTAAGACCCTTATCGGTAAGAGTTTGATAACTTTCGCGCAGGCGTTGCAAGGTGTCTGGTGCTATATCTGGGTTAGCCGCCAGATAAAGCCCACCGGAAATATCGGTCAATTCCAGTAGGGGCTCAAACAACGAACAGTCCACTTTTTCCCGCTCGCAAACCGGCAGCAAACCTCCGTCGCTAAGCGGGAACAGATCAATACGCCCAAGCAGGGCTTTATGCACATTCTGGGCGTTGTCGTTCACGCTCTGCAAGCGCGAGAACCCCTGTCGCTGTAAATACTCATGGTGCACATGAGCATTGACCACGCCGATGCGATACACGGCAGCGTCCTGCAGTGTGGACAGTTGAATATCTTTCCGTGCCCGCAGTTTGAACAGATAGTATCTCACCGGAATCAAGCGCCCTATCCAGTGAAAACGGGTCTCCCGCTGCGGCGTGCGCGCGATGGGATAGATCAAGGTATCGCGCTCCAACTGCGCCAGACGATAGGCGCGCCGCCAGGGTAGAAACCGGAAATCAGCACTTAGCCCGGCCTGTGCGATCAGCATTTCTACAAAAGCGGTGGCCTCCGCTCCCTCCTGATCCGCGCCGAGGCGCTCCGTAAACGGTGACGCCTCAGTAACGACTGTCAGCGACTGGGCACCGACAGCCCAGCATGGCAGCGACCACAGCAGGAGCATCGCCCAGCGCAGCGACCTGGGTTTAATCATCTTGCCGATCACCGGTGCTATGCAGGCACATCGTGATTTTCTGCTGACTCAGGTCCAGCACATAAGTCATGGCCTCGATACGGGCTTGGGTTAACGATGCGGGGGCTTGTTCGATGTTTCTGGCGGCCTCAGCCAGCGCCACCATACCAAAGTTGCCGCAAAGCCCCGCCAGGGTATGCGCCGCTGCCTCCACATCACCCTGGCATCGCAGGATCTCAAGTTGCTCTTGAGCGCCCTCCGCAGCCTGTTGATAAAGCGCTGTCACGGATTCGTCACCCAGGGCTTCGCGGTGTTCTCTCATTAGGTCTTCATCTAGCAGCGCAGTTAAGCGCGGTGCATGGGCCGCAGTGCTGTCACCTAACACGCTGTCAATCAGGTCCACAAGATACGCTTGTCCCAGAGGTTTGCTGAGCACGGCATCCATCCCGGCGTGTTGTGCGGCGCGTTGAACCTTGGGTGTGACATTGGCGGTAACACCGACCACGGGCATAGGCTGCTGGCCGGGCACAGACAGTGCGCGAATGGCTCGCGTTGTCGCCAGGCCGTCCAATTCCGGCATATGCAAATCCATCAACACCAGATCAACGGGATGCTGTGCCAGCATATCCAGCGCCTCCCAGCCGTTGGCTGCCACAAGCACCCGATGCCGGGCAAGCTGACCCTGTACCAGAGTGCGGTTAATCGCGACATCATCGACCACCAGCACATTGGCGCAGCGGGCAGGCGCGGCTGTATTGTTTGGCGTGATCGCAACGTCCTCGTCCGCCACAGCAACACTGTCTGCCACGTCAAAATCCAATTCAAACCAAAAGCAACTGCCCTGCCCCGGCTCGCTGTCGACACCTATTTTACCCTGCTGCCGGGTGATGATTTCGCGGGCGATGGCAAGGCCCAAACCGCTGCCACCAAAACGCCTGGACACACTGGAATCGGCTTGTACAAAGGCATCGAAGACCCGATCTTTTGCCGCATTGGACAGCCCAGGCCCGGTGTCACTCACGGCAAAACGCAGTCGCGTAGCTACTCCTTTTTGCCGACAGCTTACGCTGAGCGTGACCTTACCGCGAGCGGTGAATTTAATCGCGTTATTGAGCAAATTCAATAAAACCTGCCGCAGCTTCTCCGGGTCACCCACCACCACCCGAGGACAATCACTGGCGATGCGAGATTCGAGCACCAGTCCTTTTTCATCCGCGAGCGGACTCATTAAAAACGCAATACCACGCAGCATACGGGATAAGTCAAAGGCTATGGTCTCAAAAGTGAGCTTGCCCTGCTCATAGCGGGCATAGTCGAGTACCGTGTTCAACAGGGTTTGCAGGGATTGTCCTGAATCGACGATGGCCTCGACCCATCCACGTTGCCGGTCGGATAAGGCCGACTGCTGGAGCAGTTCCGCCATACCCAGCATGCCGTGCATGGGCGTGCGGATTTCGTGACTCATCATCGCCAAAAAATCGGATTTGGCCTGACTGGCCGCCACCGCCTGCTCGCGCTGTTGCTCCAACTCGGCATTTTTTTCGCCCAGCTCGCGGGTGCGTTCAAACACGTCTTTTTCAAGGGTTAGGTTATGGGCGATGATTTGCTGGTGTTGATCTTCAATCGTATCCAGATGCGCGTTAAAGGCGTTGAGCAGTACGCCAATTTCATCGTCGGCGTGATCCCCAGGCACGGGGATACGCCGGTGGGTGATGCCCTGCTGCAAGGGTCTGCTCGCCTGTAAAATCGGTCGGGTAATCGTCAAATACAGCACCACCAACACGCAGAGCGCGAGAAAAAAATTGCGCAATACACCAGAGGCAAACACCACCAGGGAGCGCTGCACAAAGGTCGCCGCGTTCAAGGCGGGGTCGACCGTGACGAGCAATTTACCCACCGGCTCGCTGTAGCGCTCGGCGTTGAACAACTGCATAGACAATGTGTGCGGTGCGCCAAAAACCCACCTCGCTAACTTCGACACTTCCTGCTGGGAGCGTGTCGCTTGTCCCAGGGTTTTTCCGCTGTCATCAAAAATACGCGCTTCCACCACCGGCAGAGTGCTGACGAGACCGCGGGTGATCTGCTGTGCACCCAAATCGTCGAGATTGTAAGCGGCGTGATAGGCGGCGCGGTTGGCCGTGTTGAGCATATTGCCGACGGCGTCACGCATTTCGTTTTGCTGCGAAAAGTAGTCCAGACATATCTGCACACTGGACAGTACAACGCCAATCGCAAAAGCCACCAATACCGTACTCTGGGTCTGTCGGTAGGACAAACTCTGCCGCAGAGGTACAGTGGAGCCGGCCATCAGCGAAGTGCGCCCTAACGCCAGGTGATATCGGCTAAAAAGAGGTAACCGGCACCGCGCGCGGTGTCGATATAGCGAGGGTTGAGGCGGTCATCTCCCAGTTTTTTTCTCAGCCTCGCTATCAATACATCAATGGTTCTATCGGTGGGAAACCAGTCTCGTCGCTCCATGCGATTCATAATTTGATCGCGATTGAGCACATTGCCGGCATTCTTCATCAGTGTTGACAGCAGCTTGAACTCGCCCTCGGTAAGCGAAATGCTGTCACCGCTGCCAGACACCAGCGTTCTGCGCCCCAATTGCAAAACCCAGTCACCGAACACGGCCTCTGTTGAGCTTTTACTCTGCTCAGTTTCAAGTACCGATGCCGCGTTGAGGCGTATCAGCAGGTTTTTAACTCTGACCAGCAATTCCCGAGGGTTATAGGGCTTGGTAATGTAATCATCGGCGCCCATTTCCAGACCGACGATTTTATCGATATCGTCTTTTTTCTGGGAGACGAGGATAATGCCCACTTGCGACTGGCTGCGTATTTCGCGGGTCAGTGACAAACCGTCTTTACCTGGCAGGCGAATATCCAGGAGCACGACGTCAATAACTTTGTCCGCAAGAATCTGCTCTGCCTGAACCCCGTCCCGCGCCTTGTAAACCATATAATTTTCGGCTTCTAAGTAGCTCGCCAGCAGATTGAGGCTGGCAAGCTCATCTTCCACAATCAGGATGCTGGCTTGTTTTTGTTCGGCTATGGGCATCTGTTAACCTGTTGTTGACAATGTTTTTCCCCGCATTCACACAGCGACCGCGCCATGTCATACAGGGTTCCCTTTACCACGGTACAGTACAGTATAAAGGACTTTTCACAAAGCCTGACTTGGGTCTGCTGCCGAGCCTGACTGCGTGAACCGGATTTCCCCCCATCATCGACGTTGCTCGGGATATGACGCTATGAAGACCTGTTGTTTTGCCTTGCTAAAACAAACCCGCCCCGCCTTGCTGTTGGGCCTGATGATGCTTGCCAGTGGTCTCTACGGCTGCACTGCAACCAGCATCGTCGCCCAGCATCCACCACACTGCGAATTTGGCGATATCCTTATCGACAGCGATTTTCCCGCCGGTCGGGTTGACGGATGTCGCCAGCAAGACAATGCCATCGTGCTAAGTCTTGCCCCTGAAAACACGCCCATTAACGCCAGTCCCTGGTACGCTTTTAAAGTGATCGGGCCGGATACAAAAACCGTACAGGTGGTGCTGGACTACAGCCACCACAAACACCGTTACCGACCCAAAATAAGCGCCGACGGCAAGCACTGGACTGCGCTCGCTGACAGCAGTGTCAGCATCAGTAAAGATGGTAAGCGAGTCAGTCTCCGCCTAACGCCCTCACCGCAGGGTGTGTGGATTTCCGGACAGGAGATATTCGACAACGACCAGTATCACCGCTGGTACGCACAGTTGATGACGGCCAACCAGGTGCATGGCCTGCGCACAAAACGACTGGGGCTGAGCATAGAGGGGCGACCTGTCACAGCGCTGGACATCCATCCGCAAGACCCCAAGCGCTATATTGTGCTGATCGGACGCCAGCATCCACCGGAGGTCACCGGCGCCCTGGCAATGGTGCCCTTCGTTGAGCGCCTGCTGGAAGACGATGCACTGGCGCGGGACTTTCGAGCCGCCTTTGGCATTTTGATGATCCCAAATCTGAATCCGGACGGCGTAGCGCGAGGCAACTGGCGTCACAATGTGGGTGGTGTCGATCTGAACCGGGACTGGGGGCCTTTTACCCAACAGGAAACCCAACTGGTACGCGAGGAATTGCGGCGTTTCGAGTCAAAGGACGCCCCGCGGCTCTACCTGTTTTTAGATTTTCATTCCACCTGGCGGGACATTTTTTACACGCAGACACCGGACATGCCGACCTTCCCTCCCGAATTTACCCGCCTGTGGCTGAATGATTTTGCGGCGGCACTGAAACCGGACTACCCCGATTACCAGTTTGAAATCAAACCCGGCCACAACCCCGACAAAAACACCTCCAAAGCCTACATGCACGCGCAATTTGGCATTCCCGCCATTACCTTCGAACTGGGCGATGACACCGACCGGGTATTTATCAAAGAATACGCGCGCCGGGCGGCAACGACCATGATGCAGCGCCTTTTAGTCATAGCCGAGGCAGAACAATCATGACCACACTGAAGAGCCTGCTTCTGGGCACGGCCCTTGCCTGCCTGGTTGGCTGCGGCAATGAGCCAACCTCACAAACGCCCTCGCTGCATTTAGATACACTGATCGTCAACGGCAAGGTGTACGACGGCAGCGGCCGCCCTCCCCAGGCGCTGGCGGTGGGTATCAGCGCTGATCGCATCGCCTTCGTCGGCGACCATCGCAGCGTCAAACTGCAAGCCGACCGGGTAATAGACGCCAGCGGACTTATGGTGACGCCGGGGTTTATTGATCCCCATACCCACGCTTTGGCAGATCTACTCAGCAGTGAACGCCATCTCAATACCAACTATTTGACCCAGGCGGTTACCACGGTGATTGTCGGCAACGACGGCGAGGGAGCCTACCAGGTTGAGCACCTGGCCCAGCGCCTCACCAAAAACGGCATTGGCAGCAATGTGGGTTTTCTAGTGGGCCACGGTGCGGTGCGAATTGACGTAATGGGGCGCGACAACCGCAAACCCACAGCGCAAGAACAAAAGGCGATGGAGGACAGGGTCGATCAAGCCATGCGCGAGGGGGCACTGGGTCTGTCCAGCGGACTGTATTATTCCCCTGGCAATTACGCCGACACCGATGAAGTGGTCGCATTGGCCAAGGTCGCGGCCCGGTACGGAGGCCTTTACGAAAGCCATATTCGCGATGAAAGTTCCTACACAGTCGGTTTTTTACCTGCCCTGGAAGAGGCCATCACCATTGGCGCAGAAGCGAAAATCCCCGTACATCTGGCCCATATTAAAGCACTGGGTGTGGATGTATGGGGACAAAGCGAACAAGCGGTTACCATGATCGAACAGGCGCGAGGCAACGGTCAGCAAATCACCGCGGATCAATACCCCTGGCGCGCATCGGGAACCCATCTTCGCAACGCCTTGGTGCCGCGCTGGATGCTGGCGGACTCCTTCGAGAAATACCAGCAGAGACTGCGTGACCCCAAGCTGGCAGCAGAGTTGAACGCGGCGATTGCCGAGAATATCCGCCGTCGTGGCGGCCCGGAATCGCTGCTGCTGGTAACCGGCAACGATCCCTCTTTAGTCAACAAAACGCTTGCAGCCATCGCCGCAGAACAAAACACAACGCCCGTTGCAGCGGCACTGATGGTGCTGAAAACAGGCAAAGCCAGAGTCATTTCCTTCAATATGAACGCCACCGATATCGAGCGCTTCATGCGACAGGACTGGGTGGTGACCTCTTCCGATGGCAATGATCGCCATCCGCGCAAATACGCCAGCTTTCCCAAAAAGTTTGTGGCGTATGTGGGCGAAGATAAACTGATGTCGGTGGCAAGCTTTGTACACCGCAGCAGCGGCCTGACTGCGGACATCTTCGGCATCGATCAACGCGGCTATATCACCCCAGGCTACTACGCGGACATCGCCGTCATTGATCAAGCCCAATACGCCCCGCAGGCAGACTACCGCCACTGGGATCGCCTCTCAACCGGGGTTCGTTTTCTCTTGGTCAACGGTGTGCTGGCAATAGATGAGGGAAAAACACAAGCGGTGTTTGGCGGTCGCCCCTTACTGAAAAAACCCTGATGCTAAGAAAATATGCGGGATACATGGCTGCACTGAGCTGCTGAATCTGTCCCGCGCAATGCCGGCTGTTTGGTGATTTTGACGGCAGCCATAAAGAACAACGGCATATCCCACGCCCCCTTTTATTCTTTTACAGATATTAGCTGTTAAAGTGCCCATCGAGTTTATCAAGGATATCGATTCCTTTTCTGGTGCTGCCAGTTGCTGCAAGCGCCCTAAAACGCACTTCGGTATCAAACTCCGCAAGAGCTTGTGTTGATATTTCTTCAATCAGCTTGTTCATGCTAATTTTTTTGTATTCGGCAAGCGCTTTCAGTCGGTCATGCTTGTCATCAGGCAATCGAATAGTCAAAGTAGACATCTTTATTCACCTTCTAAAAGTTGTTCAGGCCTAACAATTGCCAAGTGCTTAAAAGTTAACTCAGCTCCCGTTAAGTCTTTAGTATTGTTGGTTACGAGGTACTGTGAATTGCTCGCAATAGCGAGTTCTATCAAAAAATTATCGCTTTCGTCCTTCAAATTAGGGCGCCATAAATAATGTATATGAACCCACTCGCATACGCTATAAAATGCATTCAAAAGCTCTCTTATTTCCCCGGGTTCCAGAGGGCACAATTCCTCTATTCGTGGGCGCTTATGTACATCCTCATACTCTAAAAACAAGGCCGTACTTATAACCGGCTGATATACCCCGTTTAGGCACTTTCTTAGAATCTGTCGGCTGGGGCCCTTTTTACCTATAAGCGCACTTATAAGCACACTGGTATCCACAACAATTTTAGTCATTCCTTGATGCTGTCATATATGCTATCAGATAGCAAGAATAAAATGGGCTAACAACTCATTCAAGCCCCACTATGCGGTGCAGATTAATTAAGGAATTATATGCGGCAAAAGGCGCAGTAAAAGAGAACGGGGCAAATGGCTGCACTGAGCTACTGAAGACTATGTGACAACCCAGTATCTGTCCCGCGCAATGCCGACGGTTTGGTGATTTGACGGCAGCTATAAAGAACGACGGCATAAGACACTTATAAAACTAGCATTTGTAGTTTCAGTATTCGCTGTGCTATAACCCCCACTCACAGCACAGAAAGAAGTCAACGCTCAATCGCCGAGCAAGCATTTGCCGATGGCATTGGTACAGCTTGTCACTTCGAATTTCGCAAAATGCAACGAGCGCAGGAAGTAAACGTGGAATACGTTTCAGCTTGAGTCCGATGAGCTCTAAATAGCTGACGCTGCCTGGAAAAAA
>PDSN01000053.1 GCA_002748505.1 Gammaproteobacteria bacterium
GGAGAAGCTGCCGTGCTGACGAAATATCCGGGCTGGACAGCCACCCCCACTATCGCCTAAAATCGCCGATCAGATTATGTCGTCTCATCAGGTGGTGGGGCGGGCATTCAACAGCGGGCGACCAGAGCGAATTTTATGGCATAAAAAGCGAGATGAGGTGACTTGTCTCGCTTTTTTTGGGCGCGCGCGAGTATCTGAAGAGTACGTCTTGGGGAGGTGTAGCGGTGTACGAAAGAGCCATTTTGGCCCTGGAAGATGGTAGTATTTTCAAGGGCTTAGCCATCGGCGCAGCGGGAAGCGCAGTCGGAGAGGTGGTGTTTAACACCGCGATGACAGGTTATCAGGAGATTCTCACGGATCCCTCCTATTCCCGCCAGATAGTCACCTTAACCTATCCTCATATTGGCAATACCGGCACCAACAGCGAAGACGAGGAGTCCGACGGCGTTGCGGCGGCGGGACTGGTGATTCGCGATTTACCGCTGGCGGCCAGCAACTATCGCAATCAGCAGGATTTGAGCAGCTATTTACGCACCCGCAATATCGTGGCGATTGCCGATATCGACACCCGGCGCCTCACCCGCCTGTTGCGCGATAAGGGCGCATTGAGCGGCGCGATTGTCACCGGCGATGCGATAGACCAGGCCGATGCCTTGTCCCAGGCCAAAGGCTTTGCGGGACTCAAGGGCATGGATCTTGCCAAAGAAGTGACCACCGATAAGGTATACAGCTGGGAGCAGGGCTCCTGGGTTTGGGATAAGGGTCATTATGAGCCCAAAGCTGAGGCTTTGCCCTACCATGTTGTCGCCTACGACTTTGGCGCGAAACGCAATATTCTGCGCATGCTAGTTGATCGCGGTATGCGCCTGACGGTTGTGCCCGCTAAAACCCCTGCGGACGATGTGCTGGCGATGCACCCCGATGGCATTTTCCTGTCCAACGGCCCCGGTGACCCCGAGCCATGCGACTATGCCATCACCGCAATCAAACAATTTCTCGACACCGATATCCCCGTATTTGGTATCTGCCTGGGTCACCAATTACTGGCACTGGCCAGCGGGGCAAAAACCCTGAAAATGAAGTTTGGACATCACGGCGCCAACCACCCGGTGCAAAATCTAAAAGACGGCTCGGTGTTAATCACCAGCCAAAACCACGGTTTTGCGGTGGATGAGTCAGCGCTGCCAGCGCATTTGGAAGTGACGCACAAGTCTTTGTTTGACGGCTCCATTCAAGGTATTGCCCGCACCGATAAACCCGCTTTTAGTTTTCAAGGTCACCCCGAGGCAAGCCCCGGCCCACACGATGCCGCGCCGCTGTTTGACCATTTTTTGCAACTGATTCAAGAACGCGCACAGAAGAACTGACACCATGCCAAAACGCACAGACATCCAAAGTATTTTGATTCTCGGCGCAGGCCCGATTGTAATCGGTCAGGCCTGTGAGTTTGATTATTCCGGTGCGCAAGCCTGTAAAGCCCTGCGCGAGGAAGGCTACCGCGTGGTGTTGGTTAACTCCAATCCCGCCACCATTATGACCGATCCGGCCATGGCCGATGCCACGTATATCGAGCCTATCGAATGGCAAACCGTGGCCCGCATTATCGAGAAAGAGCGCCCGGATACACTGCTGCCCACCATGGGCGGGCAAACCGCTCTCAACTGCGCCCTGGATCTTCACCGCGAGGGCGTGCTGGAAAAGTTTGGCGTAGAAATGATCGGCGCGACCCGAGAGGCCATCGACATGGCCGAGGATCGCAGCCTGTTTGACCAGGCCATGCAGCGCATCGGCCTTGATACACCCCGCGCCGACACCGCCAATACCCTGGAAGAAGCCTATGCGGTGTTGGAAGATATCGGTTTTCCCTGCATTATTCGCCCCTCGTTCACCATGGGCGGCTCGGGCGGCGGTATCGCCTATAACCGCGATGAGTTTGAAACGATTTGCCAGCGCGGCCTGGAATTGTCGCCCACCAATGAACTGCTGATCGACGAGTCCTTGATTGGCTGGAAAGAATACGAAATGGAAGTGGTGCGCGATAAAAACGATAACGTGATTATCGTGTGCTCCATCGAAAACGTGGACGCCATGGGCGTACATACGGGTGATTCCATCACTGTAGCACCCGCGCAAACCCTGACTGATAAAGAATATCAAATCATGCGCAACGCTTCGCTGGCGGTGCTGCGCGAGATCGGCGTAGAAACCGGCGGCTCGAATGTGCAATTTGGGCAAGATCCAAAAACCGGCCGCTTTGTGGTGATCGAAATGAATCCGCGGGTGTCGCGCTCTTCGGCGCTGGCCTCGAAGGCCACAGGTTTTCCGATTGCCAAAGTTGCGGCAAAGCTGGCGGTGGGTTACACCCTCGATGAGTTACAAAACGACATTACCGGGGGTACCACACCGGCGTCTTTTGAGCCCTCTATTGATTATGTGGTGACAAAAATTCCGCGTTTTGCCTTTGAAAAGTTTGAAGCGGCAGATCCGCAGTTGACCACGCAGATGAAATCCGTGGGCGAAGTGATGGCGATTGGTCGCACGTTCCAGGAGTCCCTGCAAAAAGCGCTGCGCGGTCTGGAAGTGGGCTCGGCGGGTTTTGAGCCAAAACTTGCGAA
>PDSN01000099.1 GCA_002748505.1 Gammaproteobacteria bacterium
AAGTCTACATCAAAACAGTTTACCTGTGTGGCTAAACACTGGGTATCAAACACATTACCCACATCAATAAAGAACGCCGAACGCAACTGGTTTTGATTTTTCACAAACGGCAGCGGGAATAGCAACTCGACACCACCCTCGATAAGCACATTACCACCAAAGGGGTTTAACTTGCGAAGGGGCGCCGAATCAACTATCAGCTTGCCATCGCGGGCGACATAGCCTATATCGCCTATTTCGGCGGCCTGCCCACTTTCAGTAACCGCGGTCACAGCACGATCAATACGGTAGGGTTTGGCAGCCGTACTGCGCGGCCCCAGGGTATTGTTTTCATAACCGCGCACCGAACCAAAACCACCAGAGAGGTAGTGCTCATAAAACGGCAGGGTTTCAGTATCGCCATAGCCATCGCCGTAGCCCAACTTGGTACGGAAACGCAGCACCCACTGCTGGGTAATGGGTACGAAAATCTCACCCTGATAGGTCAGCTTGTAGTATTCGAGATCAGAGCCCGGCGTCGTCACTTCCAGGGCGATAGACTGAGAATAACCTCGGGTTGCCAGAATCCCGCGGTTCAAGGTGGACTGTATCCACGCTCCGGTCAGGCTGAAATTCAGAAATTCATTGCCGTGTACATCGAGAAAACCCGGCTCGGCAAAGGGCGTTTTGTAGCTTTCAGGCAGAGTGTCAATTGCCTGCAACACTTCTGCACCGGTATAACCGCTTAAAGCGCCATTTTCGTACTCTGCAAGGCTTTCGTACCAGTATTTAACACCTGAACTCAGGCGTGGGCTGGCCTTGATTTCCTGCACCGCAAAACGACCAGCGGTGATTTCATCCTGCGCAACACCCAAGCTAAAGTTTAAACGCTGGGTCTCACTAATGGGATAGCCATAGCTCAGGGACGCGCCAACGGTATCTCGGGTATAGCTGGTCACGTTAATTTCAGATAAATCCGAGGTGCGATAATACACCGAGAAACCGCGGCTCACACCATCAACAGTATAATAGGGGTTGGTGTAGCTGAAGCTGTATAAGTCCTGGTATTTTGACGAGCTAAGGCCAATACCCACGCGCCTGCCCGTGCCCATAAAATTATCCTGCTTCAAATTAAGACCGAGAATAAGACCGTAGTTTTGCGAATAACCAAGGCTTGCGGAAATACTGCCCGAGGACTGCTCCTCCACGCCGTAGTTCACATCGATTAAATCGTCACTGCCCGGCACTTCCAGGGTATCGACCGATGCTTTGCTGAAATAACCCAAGCGTTCCAAACGCACTCTCGACTGCTCAATCGCCGCCGCCGAAGCAGGCGCCCCTTCCATTTGTCGCATCTCGCGGCGCAGCACCTCATCGGCGGTTTTTTCATTGCCAGAGAAATTAATGCGACGCACGTAAGTGCGTTTGCCCGGATCGACAAAAAACTTAATGGCAACGGTTTTGCTCGCTTCGTCAATTTCAGGAATGCCCTGTACCTTGGCAAAATTATAACCTTCATTACCCAAACGACGGGTAATAAACTCCTCCGAGGAAGTGACCAGTTGCTGGGAGAAGGTCTGCCCATCACCCACGACAATAAAGCGTTTTAAGTCATCTTCAGGCAACACCAGATCGCCGGATAAGTTCACGCTGGATACTTCGTATTTATCGCCTTCATCCACGTTAATCGTGATATACACATTTTTTTTATCAGGCGACACCGCCACCTGTGTGGATTCAATGGCAAATTTCAAATAGCCGCGATCCATATAATAGGAAGTTAATTTGTCCAGATCACCACTGAGTTTTTCTTTGGCGTACTTGTCATCACTGCGCAGAAACGACAGCCAGTTAGAGGTTCTCAGCTCAAACTGATCGAGGAGTTCATCATCAGAAAAAACCTCGTTACCCACGACATTGATATGCTTGATGGCCGACACCGAGCCCTCATCAACATCGATATTGATCTCCACGCGGTTGCGCGGCTCTGGCACAACTTCAGTTTCAATACTGGCGTCATACCGTCCCTGCTGGACATACTGGCGCTGTAATTCCAGCTGCATACCTTCCAAAGTCGCGCGGCGAAACACCTGTCCCTCAGCAAGACCCGCGCCTTTGAGCCCTTCCAGCAAATCTTCGGTTTTAATGGCCTTGTTACCGTCGATGTTAATTTCACTGATGCTGGGTCGCTCAACCACCGTCACCACCAGGACATTGCCGTCCCTGCCAAGGCGCACGTCGTCAAAATTCCCGGTGGCAAACAAACTGCGCGCCACCGCGCGCGTGCCGCGCTCATCGATCAAGTCACCCACACCCAGAGGCATGGCGGCAAATACCGTGCCTGCGGAGACACGCTGCAAACCTTCCAGACGGATATCAGAAATAAGAAAAGGATCAACCGCCCAGGAGACGGAGGGTAGGATCAGGGCAAACACTGCCAGCATGTGTCGAATGCGATTCATGTATCAACTTCTTAGCTTGTCGCTTAGGCCTATAGGCGGGTAAAGTCGTTATAAAGTGCGAGCATCATAATTCCCAGAATTAAAAATAAGCCCAGTTGATAACCCAGCACTTGTATGTTTTCCGGCACCGGCTTCCCACGCAGCAACTCCACCGTATAAAACAGCAGGTGGCCACCATCGAGCAAGGGAATCGGCAGCAGGTTCAAAACACCGATGCTGACACTGAGCAGCGCCAGAAAACCGATGTACGCTTCCAGGCCTGATTGAACGGACTGGGTCGCCACTTTAGCAATGGTGATAGGACCGCTCAAGTTTTTATGTGAAATGAGCCCCGTCAGCATTTTTTTCAACGATTCAAGCGTAAGCATCACGACATCGCCGGTGCGCTTAGTGGCCGCGATCAGTGAGGCTATCGGCCCGCGCTCAAACTGGCGAATCTGCTCATCACTGCTTTCAGGAACGGAGGGCTTCACCCCGATGCGGCCATAGTCGCCGGCATCACCTTTAATGCGCTCGGGCACCACAGTGGTGTCGATAATCTGCCCGTCTCGCTCAAACACCAGCACGATGGGCCTGTCGGGGCGCGCCTGCACGTAGGCCACTAAAGCCGCCCAATCGCCTAGGGGCTGCCCGTCCATGCTCAGCAGCAAGTCGCCCACTTGCAAGCCCGCACGTTCGGCAGCGCTGCCTGCGGCAACTTCCTCCAGTTTCGGCTCGACCATAGACACACGCGGGGTCAAGCCCAAACCGCGCAGCATATTGACCTGTTCGTCACCTGACAACCAGCGCTCAACCGCCACATTAGAGCTGTACTGCATGTCAGAATCAGCGTATTGCACGGTGAAACGAAGCTCGCCAGTATCGCCAATGCGTCGCATCAACTGAAACATCACCGCCTGCCATGTGGGCGTGTCAACACCGTCTACGGCTATAATTTCCTGTCCCGGTTCAAGCCCGGCAATCTCGGCGGGTGAGCCGGTTTCCACCTTGCCCACCACCGGCGCGTAGCCGCTTTCGCCTGCCATGAATAAAAACCAGTAGGCTGCAATCGCAAAAATAAAATTCGCCATCGGCCCCGCTGCCAAAATAGCAATGCGCTGCAGCACGGGTTTCTGGGTAAACTCAAAGGGCTCGTCTTCTGGGGCGACATCGACATCGCGTCTGTCGAGCATCTTGACGTAACCGCCCAGAGGAATGGGAGCCAGGGCGAACTCGGTGCCGTGTTTGTCATAGCGCGAAAAAAAGGGCGTGCCAAAACCGATAGAAAACCGCAGCACTTTCACCCCGCAGCGGCGCGCGACCCAAAAGTGGCCGAACTCGTGCACGCCCACTAGAATCAGCAACGCCAGCAATGTCACCGCAATGGTGTAAATAATGCTCACAAATCTCCCGCCTGCGAATAATCCGCGAGCCAGCGCTGCGCCAGTTCCCGCGATTGGATGTCGCATTCTTCGACCACGGCAAGGCTGTCAGGTTCAACCACGTCCGTGCTTTCTAACACGCTTTCAATCAAGCGCGGAATATCACTAAAGCCGATATGCTCGCGTAAAAAAGCCTCCACCGCCACTTCATTGGCCGCATTACACGCCGCCATTGCCGTGCCGCCGGCGGCCACCGCTTCCCTGGCCAGGCGCAAACAGGGGAAACGCCGTTCATCCGGCGCTTCAAAATCGAGTTTGGAGACACTGACCAAATCCAGCGATGCAACCCCCGCATCGATACGCGACGGCCAGGCCAGACCGTAGGCAATCGGGGTGCGCATATCGGGATTCCCCAGCTGCGCCAGCACCGAACCATCCACATACTGTACCATAGAGTGAATGATGCTCTGCGGATGCACCACCACGCTGACTTTCTCTGGCGGCATATCAAATAACCAGCACGCCTCGATCAGCTCAAGCCCCTTGTTCATCAGGGAAGCGGAATCCACCGAGATTTTGCGCCCCATAGACCAATTCGGGTGGGCGCAGGCCTGCTCCGGTGTGGCTTTGGCAATTTGCTCTGCGGACCAGGTACGAAATGGGCCACCGGAAGCGGTCAGGGTTAAAAAGCTGACCCCGGTTTTATCGGGGACTGTGCTCGCAGAGCCCGGCAAACACTGAAAAATTGCGTTGTGCTCACTGTCGATGGGCAGCAAGTTCGCTCCACTTTGACGCACCGCCGCCATAAACAAATGCCCCGCCATCACCAGGGCTTCTTTGTTGGCCAGTAATACCGTCTTGCCCGCATGCGCCGCCGCCAGCGTCGAGGGCAGCCCCGCCGCGCCGACGATGGCCGCCATAACCGTATCCACCTCGGGATGGGTGACTACCTGTTCCAGGCCCTGCTCACCGCTCAAAACGCTCACGCCGCTATCTGCCGGTAGAGACCGCTGCAGGGCGTCCGCCGCATCGGCGTCGCTCATTACCGCGTAGCGCGGGGAAAACCGCGCGCACAGCGCAGCCATTTGCGCCACCGAGGTATTCGCCGCCAGGGCAAACACACGGTATTGATCGGCGTGTCTGGCAATCACATCCAGTGTGCTGCTGCCAATGGAGCCCGTTGCTCCCAGCACGGTAACTGCGCGAACCACAGACATTTACCAGCCCACCAGGATCAGCCCAAGGGCAAATACCGGCGCGGCGGCGCACAGGCTGTCGAGCCTGTCCATCACGCCGCCGTGACCGGGCAATAAACCGCCGCTGTCTTTCAGGCCACTTTCACGCTTGACCATACTCACCACCAAATCGCCCACTACCGAGGCCAGCGATGCCGCTAAAAATACTGTCATGATACCCGCAAGCCCCACATGGGCAGTGTTTATACGTGGCAATAACAACCACATCAGCGCAGCGAGCACGATCACACAAACCACGCCGCCCCAAAAGCCCTCCCAGGTTTTTGCTGGAGAGACAACGGGCGCCAGCTTGTGCTTACCAAAAGCACGCCCGGCGAAATACGCGCCGATATCAGCCGTAGCCGCCACTAACACCAGGGTAATCATCAGATAGCCGCCGTGATGCAAACCCAACAGATACACCGCCGCCAGCCACGCCAATGCCAGACTCACATAACCCATCAGCATGCGAACTGGCACAGAACCCCACAGCACTGCGCTGCCGGGATAGGTTTTAATCCATAAAACAGCGATAGACCACCACAGGCAGGCGACCCCCAGAAAGGGTTGAATCAATTCTCTTGGCGGTTGTTTGTCCAAGCGGCAATACCAGTGCAGTGCGATTAAAAGAACCGCCAACACAAACACATACAGCCCCCGCAACCACGGCGCTTGCAGACCGGACAGCGCCGACCATTCCCAGGCACCCAGCAAGATCACCACCGCAAACCCCGCGGCGACCACATCCAAAGGCAAATACAAAACCGCCGCAATAAACGCAGCTGCCAAAATCAAAGCAGTCCACACTCGCTGCATTAACATGACTGGCGCTCTCCAACACGCATCAGCGCAATCCAAATCGACGTTCACGAAGGCCAAAATCAGTGAGCGCCGCAGCAAAGGCCGCGCGATCAAAATCAGGCCAGAGGGTTTCAGTGAAATACAGCTCGGTATAGGCGAACTGCCAGAGCATGAAGTTGCTGATGCGAGTATCACCACCGGTGCGAATGCATAGATCCGGCGCTGGAATATCGGCGCAGTCAAGCTGCTGGCCGAGACTGTGCTCATCAACGCTGTCTGGCGAGATCTCGCCCGCAGCGACTTTACGCGCCAACTGTCTGGCCGCCTGGGCGATATCCCAACGGCCGCCATAGTCAACCGCAATCACCAAAGTGGCTCGGGTATTGTTCGCGGTCAACGCCTCGGCATCGCTCATCAGTTTTTGCAAACGCTGGCTAAAACCTGCACGTGCGCCCATAAAACGCAAACAGACACCATCGCTGTGCAACTGTTTAACTTCGTTGCGCAGATAGCGCATCAACAAAGCGAGCAAAGCGCGCACTTCCGGACGCGGCCGCCCCCAGTTCTCACTGCTAAACGCAAACAGGGTTAAAGTGCTGACACCGTTGTCTAAACAGGCGCCCAGCACTTCACGCACAGCTTCAACGCCCGCGCGGTGTCCGGCGCTGCTGGCAACACCCTCGCGCTTAGCCCAGCGATTATTGCCATCCATAATGATGGCGATGTGTTTAGGCAGCGCTGACGCGCCGTCCTGAGAGTCCGAAACAGACATGCAAACCTTTAGATTTCCATCAAGTCCGCTTCTTTCTCACCGAGCATTTTATCGACTTTGGCGATAAAGCTGTCGGTGATTTTTTGCACATCCTCCTCACCGCGACGCTCCTCATCTTCACCGATATCTTTTTCTTTGAGCAGTTCTTTCAGCATCGCCATGGCATCGCGGCGGGCGTTGCGCACAGAAACCCGCGCCGATTCTGCTTCCTGGCGCGCCTGACGGATATACCCCTTGCGGGTTTCTTCGGTCAGCATGGGCATGGGAATACGAATAACGCCACCAGCGGTAGCGGGGTTGAGTCCAAGATCAGACTTCATGATCGCCTTTTCGATTTCGGGAATCATGGACTTGTCCCAAGCGGTCAAACTCAGGGTTCTCGCGTCCTCGATATTGACGTTAGCCATCTGATTCAGCGGCGTATCCGCACCGTAGTAACTCACTCTGATGCCATCGAGCAAACTCGGATGCGCGCGCCCCGTGCGAATTTTATTGAAATGGTGACCCAGCGCTTCCAGGCTTTTTTCCATGCGCTCACTGGCATCTTTTTTAATATCGTCTAACACCCTAACTCCTCCATTTACCGACTCTGCTTAACCGTGTACCAGAGTACCTTCAGCGCCACCGCGCACAATATTCAACAGTGCGCCCGGCTTTTCCATTTGAAACACCCGCACGGGCATGTCGTGATCCTGACACAGACAAATGGCGGTCAAATCCATCACCCCCAGCTTGTGCGCCAGCACGTCATCATAGGTCAGCGCATCGTATTTCACCGCATCACTGCATTGCAGCGGATCGGCAGAGTATACGCCATCAACCTTGGTAGCTTTAAGCACCAGTTCCGCCTCAATCTCTATACCGCGCAGGCAGGCAGCGGAATCAGTGGTAAAAAACGGGTTGCCCGTACCAGCGGAGAAAATCACCACATCACCGCCGGTTAAGGCGCGAATCGCCTTGCGTCTGTCGTAGTGATCCACCACGCCGCTCATAGGAATAGCAGACATCACCTGCGTGGCGATATTTAAGCGCTCCAGCGCATCGCGCATGGCCAAGGCATTCATTACCGTGGCCAGCATACCCATGTGATCGCCGGTCACCCTGTCAAGACCTGCCGCCTGTAGGGCCGCACCGCGAAACAGGTTGCCACCGCCAACCACCAGACCCACCTGCACACCGATACCCACCAGCTGACCGATCTCCAGCGCCATCTGATCCAACACTTTCGGATCGATACCAAAAGCCTCGTTACCGGTTAATGCCTCACCGCTTAATTTCAGCAGGATACGCTTGTATTTTCTATCGCCTGATTGCTGTCCCATGGCTCCCCCTCCAATAAGTGCGCGTATATTACAGGACTTGCACCGATTTGGCACAAAAAAAGGGGCCCAGAACTACCAAGTGAACACCCGGCAGCTCATGAGCCCCTCTTTACAAGCAGCACTTAGCCCTTAAGCTGCGCCGCCACTTCGTCAGCGAAGTCGACTTTTTCGACTTCTATACCTTCACCCACCTCAAAACGCACAAAAGAGGCCACTTCCGCACCGGCGGTAGCCACCAGCTTGCCCACGGTGATGTCAGGCTCTTTCACAAAAGGCTGCTCGGTCAGGCTGTTTTCCGCCAGGAACTTCTTGATACGACCGCCGATCATTTTTTCGATGATCTCTGCGGGCTTGCCGCTTTCCGCCGCCTGCGCAGTGAAGATCTCTTTTTCCTTGGCGATCACGTCTTCCGGCATATCCGCAGGCGAAACCACCTGAGGGCTGACGGCGGCAACGTGCATGGCCACATCTTTCGCCAGATCCTGGTCGCCACCTTTTAACTCAACCAATACCGCGATGCGATTATTGCCGTGCACATAGGAACCAACAACGCCACCTTCTGAGTTCACCAGCGACACGCGGCGCACACCGATGTTTTCACCAATTTTCTGCACCAGTGCTTCACGGGCAGATTCCAGTTCGCCTGCCATTAAAGCGGCCACGTCGGTTTGACGATCGGCAAAGGCTTTGTCGGCCACCTGGTTAACAAACGCCAAAAAGTTTGCATCGCGCGCCACAAAGTCGGTTTCACTGTTGACTTCCAGCAGCATACCCGCGCTGCCATCAGAAGCGATGCGAGATACCACAACGCCGTCCGCTGCGGTGCGACCCGCTTTCTTCGCTGCTTTCATACCACTGGATTTGCGCAGCTCTTCGATGGCCGCTTCAACATCGCCACCTGCCGCTGCCAACGCTTTTTTACACTCCAGCAGACCCAGCCCCGTGCGCTCGCGCAGTTCTTTTACCAATGCTGCAGACATTACTCTCTCTCCTTATCTACCCCTTGCGGGGTGATGTATAAAAACAGTCCCCGATCAGACGCGCCGACCGAGGACAAACAGTGTAGAACGCGCGCCCGCTGAAAAGTCAGTCAGACTGCGCGTATCAATCAATTAAGCCTCAGCGTCAGCCTTGGCCGCTGGCGCTTCTTCCTCGACATACTCGTTGCGAGCGCCGGTGTCTTCACGGCCTGCAATGCAGGCATCGGCAACAGCAGATACGTACAGCTTGATCGCGCGGATCGCATCGTCGTTACCGGGAATCACATAGTCAACACCATCGGGGTTGCTGTTGGTATCGACGATACCGATCACGGGAATACCCAGCTTGTTCGCCTCGGTGATGGCGATGCGCTCGTGGTCCACGTCAACCACAAACAACGCATCGGGCAAGCCGTTGATGTCTTTGATACCGCCAATAGAACGTTCAAGCTTCTCCAGCGAGCGAGTGCGCATCAGCGCTTCTTTCTTGGTCAGCTTGTCAAACGTACCATCGGTAGACTGCGTTTCCAGATCGCGCAGACGCGAAATAGAGGCGCGGATGGTTTTATAGTTGGTCAGCATACCACCCAGCCAGCGGTGGCTGACATAAGGCATACCGGCACGCTCGGCCTGTTCCTTGATGATTTTACCCGCCGCGCGCTTGGTACCCACGAACAGAATCTTGTTCTTGTTCGCCGCCATGTTGCGCACCAGGGTCAGGGCTTCGTTAAACGCGGGCACGGTGTGCTCAAGGTTGATGATATGGATTTTGTTACGCGCACCAAAGATGTACTGATCCATCTTGGGGTTCCAGTAACGGGTCTGGTGGCCGAAGTGGGCACCGGCCTGAAGCAGCTCACGCATGCTAACTTGTGACATGGTTGTTTCCTTGTATTGGGTTAAACCTCCACCTGTCCCATACCTCAACCTACATAGGGCACCCTGAGGCATGTGTCGACAGATGTGTGTATTTGATAAACTCCCCATCCAGGCCAGAACCAGCCCCGACAGGAAGGCGCGCTTTATACCATAAGCACCGCACAATGAAAAGCCCAAGTTCCGCCAAGCTGCCAAGTACCGCAGATTTACGCTAGAATGGGGTCTTCGACACCTACCGCGCAACAGGCACAACAAACGGAACCCTTATGAGCGTTATCATCAAAACTCCCGAAGAAATCGAAAAAATGCGTGTCGCCGGCGCGCTTGCGGCACAGACGCTGGAAATGATCAGACCCTACGTAAAGCCCGGCGTTACCACAGGTGAGCTTGATCGCATCTGCCACAATTACATCACCCAGGATCTCGGCGGCATTCCGGCACCGCTTAACTACAATGGTTTCCCCAAATCTATCTGCACATCCGTTAACGATGTGATTTGTCACGGCATCCCCTCCGACACCAAAAAACTGAAAAACGGCGATATCATCAACATCGACGTCACCGTCATCAAAGACGGCTACCACGGCGACACCAGTATTATGGTACCCGTGGGCAAGATTCCATCCCACGCCGACCGACTGATCAAGGTCACCCAGGAATGCCTGTATCTGGCGCTGGAACTGGTGAAGCCCGGCACCACCCTTGGCGATATAGGCCACGTCATTCAGCGCCACGCGGAAAAACACTACTATTCAGTGGTGCGCGAATACTGCGGTCACGGCATCGGCAAGGTTTTCCACGAAGACCCACAAGTGCTGCACTACGGCCGCCCCGGCACGGGTCTGGCGCTGCAATCCGGCATGACCTTGACCATCGAACCCATGATTAACGCGGGTAAACGCCACACCAAGCTCAACAAAAAAGACGGCTGGACAGTGACCACCAAAGACGGCCGCCTCTCCGCCCAGTGGGAGCACACCCTGTGTGTCACGGATACCGGCTGCGAAGTGCTGACCCGTCGCTCCGACGAGCAACTGCCCGCCGGCGTAGTGTAAACAAGCGCAAATAGTGCACCGCAGATGAGTCTCGCCAGCGTTCAGCTTCCCCGCGCCGCTTTTGATGAGCCTGTCTTTTCGCGCGCGCTTCAGGAAGCGGGCGCCGACCCCGTCAAAGTCTGCAAAACCGCAATCACACGGTTTAATGAATGGTCGCACGCGCAATTTCGACGCGGCGCCCCCATAAGACGCCTGATTATTGCGCGGGCGAAGCTGATCGATGCGCTGATGACGGCGCTGTGGCAATACCATCGCTGTCCAGAAAGCATGGCATTGTTAGCCGTTGGCGGCTATGGCCGTGGTGAGCTGCACCCCCATTCCGATGTTGATCTGCTGATATTGATGCGTGACGGCGAAGCGCGCGACAACGATGCGCTCAGCGCCTTTCTGACCCAAATGTGGGATATCGGTCCGGACATTGGTCACAGCGTGCGCAATATCACCGAATGTCAGGAACAGGCACAAAATGACATTACTGTAATGACCAGCCTGATCGAGGCGCGCCTGATCTGCGGCGAGCCGGAACTGTTGAGTTTGATGCGTGAAGCCACTAGTGTTCGCCATATGTGGCCAAGTCCGGAATTTTACCGGGCCAAGCTGCAGGAACAAAAAATGCGCCACGAACGCTACGCGCACACGGAGTACAACCTGGAGCCAGATGTTAAAAGCTCACCTGGTGGCCTGCGCGATCTGCAAACGGTTATCTGGATGGCGATTCGCCACTACGATGGCTTTGCCTTACCGCAGTTAATCAACGCGCAATTCCTCACCCGCGATGAAGTGCGCATCATGACCCGCAGTCGCGATCTGCTGTGGCGCATACGCTACGCGCTGCACATGATTACCGACCGACGCGAAGATAGATTGCTGTTCGACCATCAGCGACAACTGGCCGAAATGTGGCATTTACCCGATGATGGCCGCCCCCCAGTTGAACAGTTTATGCAGCTCTACTACCGCGCCGCGCAGGCTCTGGGGCAAATCAACGAGCTGCTGGTACAACTTTTTGACCAGGCGATTTTGCACCCCGGCAGTAAAGATCACCTTGAACTGATTAACGAGCAATTTCACCTGCGCAACAACTATCTTGAAGCCAATGCCGCCGACACCTTCAAGCGTCGCCCCTCGGCGCTGCTCGAAGCCTTTGAGCTGTGCGGATACAACCCTAAAATTATCGATATCGGCGCCCAGACCATTCGCATGATACGCACAAGCCTCGACCTGATAGACGATAATTTTCGCGCCAATCCTGTCAACCAGCGCCGCTTTCTGTCCATTTTAAGCGCGCCACATAAAATGTCTGACCACTTACTGCGCATGCACCGCTATGGTGTGTTGGGGAAATACATTCCCGCCTTTGGCGACGTCACCGGACAGATGCAGCACGACTTGTTTCACAGCTACACCGTAGATGCCCACACCTTGAAAGTCGTAAAAAACATGCGTCGCTACCTAAAGCCTAAATACAAAGACCAGTTCCCGATAGTGTATAAGATACTGCAGGGCATGGAGAAAAAAGAGCTGCTGTATTTGGCAGGGCTGTTCCATGACATCGGCAAGGGGCGCGGTGGCGATCACTCGGAACTTGGTGCAGTGGATGCGGAAAAGTTTTGTCGAGAGCACCGGCTCAGCGTACGCGATCGCAATCTGGTGGTCTGGCTGGTGCGCAATCATTTAGTGATGTCATCGGTAGCACAGCGCAAGGATATTTTTGACCCGGAAGTAATTCGCGATTTTGCCAAACACGTGGGCACAGTGCGACGCCTGGAATACCTTGCCGTGCTCACCGTAGCCGATATCAACGGCACCAATCCATCCTTGTGGAATACGTGGCGCTCAAGCCTGCTGCGCCAACTCTACACCGAAACCCGTCGCGCCCTGCGCCGCGGCCTGGAAAACCCCACCGACAAACAGGAATGGATTAACGAAACTCAGGACATCGCCCGGGCGAAGCTGTGCGAACTGGGTATGAACGAAGCTTTGATCGAGGCGCTTTGGGCGCAGATTGATGAAGACTACTTCATGCGCGAATACCCCGAGGATGTCATCTGGCAAACCCAGGCGCTGGCCAGCCACCAGGATCCAGGCAAACCGCTGGTACGCGTCTACGGCACGGACGCATCCACACAGCAGGACACCGCAGAGGTCTTTGTGTACGCGCAAAACCGGCAACACCTGTTCTCGATGATCTGTAGCGCTATCGACCAACTGGGTTTGAGCATCCAGGACGCCCGCTTCTACCGTTGCGGCGAAGAAATGATTTTAGCCACCCTGCATGTGCTGTCCTGCGACGGCAAGCCGGTTGGCCAGGAAACCGAGCATGGCGACAATATTGCAACGTTCATCAGCCAGACATTGTCTGACACCGAACGCCACCCACGCATCGTTCAGCGCCGCATTCCCCGGCAGATGAAGCATTTCAGCATCCCCACTGAAACCAGCATCAGTATCGATGACGCAAAAAATCAAACCGTGTTGGAGCTGAGCACCTTAGACAGACCCGGCCTGCTCGCACGCCTCGGGCGGATTATTGCCGAATTTGATGTAGAGCTGCAAAATGCGAAAATTCAAACCCTGGGCGAGCGCTGTGAGGATGTGTTTTACATCACCGATGCCAATCACCAGCCACTTACGGATGAGCACTGGTGCGAAGCCTTTCAAGAGGCTATTCGCCGCGAGTTCGACGAACCGGACAGCACCAGCTAGCCCGGATATTTCACCAGTACGGCGGCTGCTCTTCTGTTTTTTATTTAATATCAATGAGTTATATTATGAATGACAACAAAAGCCAATGTACAAAATGTGCCTAAATGGTTTTTCGAAAAAAATGACTTCGAATCTTGCCCAAAATCATTCAAACCGTAGCTACCGCTACGCTTTTCATGATGTTTGAATGTTGATAGCGGTATTGCTCAGCGCCCAGTGCACCGACGAGCGGGTGAACCAGGTGACACCCGCGCTGTTTGCCCTGGCCGAAAACGCCGCAGATATGGCACAGCAGGACGTAGACACTATCCGCGAGATTATTCGCCCCTGCGGTTTATCACCACAAAAATCCAAGGCCATTAAACGCTTGAGCGAATTGTTGCTGGAACGCCACGGCGGCGAAGTGCCAGCCGATATGGACGCGCTGGAACAGCTGCCAGGCGTAGGCCACAAAACCGCTTCGGTGGTTATGTCACAAGCCTTTGGCGTACCCACTTTTCCGGTAGACACTCAT
>PDSN01000100.1 GCA_002748505.1 Gammaproteobacteria bacterium
CCCGGCCTTGGTGGCGAGGTTGGCCATGGCTTCAAAGCTGTCAATAAATGCCGGGCGACAGTCGGGATAACCGGAAAAATCCACCGCGTTCACACCGATAAAAATATCATTGACCCCAAGCACTTCTGCCCAGCCCAGGGCGATGGCTAAAAACACCGTATTGCGCGCGGGCACATAGGTAACGGGAATGCCTGCAGTGGGCTGCTCTGGCACGTCGATACGGTTATCGGTTAAAGCGGAGCCACCGATAGCGCGCAGATCAAGCGCCACCACTTTGTGCTCTATTGCCCCCATGGCCGTACTTACCCGTGCGGCAGCGGCAAGCTCGGCGCGTGTGCGCTGACCATAGTCAAATGCCAGGGTGTAACAGGCAAAGCCCTGGGATTTTGCCATCGCCAGCACCGTAGTGGAATCCAAGCCCCCAGAGACCAGCACCACGCAGCGTTTTGGATTTTTCCTATCGCTCATATCACCGACCTTGGGCATCGTCCCAGAGAATTTTGTGAAGCTGTAATTGCAATCGCACGTTCAAACGGTCATCCAGCACCCACTGGGCAAGCTCGGCGGGGTTGATCTCGCCAAAGCTCGGCGACACCAGCACATCGGAGACGCGCTCACAGAGTTGATACTCATCGAGTTTAAAACGCATCCATTCATAGTCGGCGCGATTGGCAAGCACGAATTTCACCTGGTCGTGAGGGTTTAAGCGCGCGAGATTGTCATACCGGTTGCGCTGCAACTCACCGGATGAGGGCGATTTCAAGTCCAGCACCACGACCACACGCGGGTCCACACCCGTGGTATCCATGGCTCCAGAGGTTTCCAGCGAGACCTCATACCCCGCGTCGCACAAACGCGCTAGCAGGGGCCAGCAGTTGGGTTGCGCCAACGGTTCGCCGCCGGTCACGCAGACATAGCGAGCGCCGTAGCTCGCCACTTCATCCAGAATATCATCCAGGGTCCAGCGCTCGCCTCCGGAAAAGGCATAGGCCGTATCGCAGTATTCACAGCGCAGGGGGCAGCCGGTCAGGCGCACGAACACCGTGGGCAAGCCTACCGTGCGCGATTCGCCCTGTAAGGAATGGAAAATCTCGGTGATACGTAAATGTGGAGTTTGATCCGTCATGATGGGTGAGCCAAGGTGTGTGCGCTCACCCTGGCTGTGGTTCAGCTATTGTCTTTAAGAAACTGGCGCGCCAGTTTAACCGCGGAATGATTGCTGCTGCCGTAATCGCGCAACAAGCGATCAAGGTAAGTTTTGCCCCGCTCGGGATTGCCCTTCAGATAATACACCTTACCCAGCTTAAACAGGGCATCGGGCACTTTGGGGTGCTTGGGATAATCTTGCAGCAATAAATTAAAGGCGCGGCGAGATGATTCCAAATCCGGCGGCGTGACCACCAAATACAATTCGCCCAGCCAGTAGTGTGCGTTAGGGGCGTAACGACCCTCGGGGTAATTGCGCAAGAACGCCTTAAACGCTTTGATTGCCGCCTTAAACTGCTGCTCGCGCACATACCCGTAGGCAGTGCGATAGGCCCGTTGCTCCCCCGCCGAAGCGTGCTTGACAGCCTTGTTGACGCGAGGCTTCGATGGCGTGGTCGCTCGTTTGGGTTTTGCATTAGCCTTCTTGGGTGCAGCAGCGCCTCCGCTTAAGCGGCGATCCAGATCCTTGTAGCGATTCAGATTGTCACTTTTTAAGCGGCGCACCTCGTAGGAAAGCTCTTCCACCCTGCCGTTCAAGCGCATCACCTCTTGCCGCAATTGCTGTAACTGGTTAAACAGCGATGCGTTCGGCGTACTCAATGGAGGTTGGTTCATGTCCTCCGCCGCAGCGCCCTGGGTTAGCGGCAGGTTACTCATGTCACCCGCCGCAACGCCTTGGGTTCCCTGGGCTAGCGGTGGGTTACTCGCGTCTCCCGCCGCAGCGCCTTGAGTTCCCTGGGTGAGCGCTGGGTTACTCATGCCACCCGCCGCAGCACCTCGGGTTTGAGCCTGTTGCGATGGCCGCGGCTGCGCGCGACCTAACGCGAACCGACTGTTACCGATGCGATCGCCGTAGCCGCGCGCGGCCTCAGCCGCCCGCTGAGCCTTGCGTTCGGCTTCAACATCGATGTAGTCAAGTTCCTGTGCGCTCGCGCCGAGAACGACAAAGGCCAGCGCGAGGCTGGCCATAGCTTTCAGAGGAAAACTCATCGATGTGTCCCTTACTGGAGGACCACGCGACGGTTTTGCGCCCAGACAGCTTCACCGGAACCATAGACCGCGGGCTTTTCTTCACCGTAGCTGATCACTTCGATACGACTGCCATCAATGCCGTTCAACACCATGTAATCGCGCACGGAATTACCGCGGCGCTCGCCCAGAGCCATGTTGTACGCACGGGTTCCGCGCTCATCCGTATGGCCGCCCAAACGAATCATGTCATTGTTGTTGACCAGCAACGCGATATGCGCATCCAAGGCGCGCTGGGTCTCCGGGGTGAGCACTGAGCTGTCGAACTCAAAGTAAAACACGTTGCCCGCCGCAATCACGGCGTCCTGCAGACTGCGCATACGCGCTTCGTCTACGGCCATGGCCGCCTCTTCAGCAGCCGCCGCTTCCGCCGCTGCGCGCGCCGCCGCATCGTCGGCGTCTTTGGTATCGGAGCCGGAACAGGCCACAAGGAATGCCGCGGTGCACAACACCAAAGCAGTTTTAACAACAGCAGCAAAAGACTTCATAGGTTTCATCCTTTTTTAGGGCTTTGCACAAGCCGGTTTATAACAAAATTAAGCTGTCTAAGGCAGCTCTGATTAATGAGGTAATGCCTCAACGTCCGTTCATATACGGCGACCAGGCGGGCTCGCGAACCTCACCCTCGCGCGATGGCAGCAGGTATTTCACGCCGCCATCGGTAGATACCGCCCCTAACACACCGCGACCACCGGACTTGGTAGCATACAATATCATAGAGCCATTGGGTGCGATACTGGGAGACTCATCCAATTGCGTGGACGTGAGTATCTGTGAGCGGTTGCTGACCAGATCCTGCAAGGCAATATGAAACTGGCCATCCTGCCGACGCACCATCACCAGATTGCGGCCATCTTGCGCCATACGCGGACGGGCATTATAACTTCCCTCATAAGTCACCCGCTCGGTACTGCCCGTGGCCAGATCATAGCGATAAACCTGGGGCTTGCCGCCGCGATCAGAGGTAAACAGTATGGATTCGCCATCGGGCATCCAGGTCGGTTCAGTATCAATCGCATAGTGACGCGTCAGGCGGCGCAGGCGCTTGCTGGCAAGATCCATCAAATACAGATCCGGGTTGCCGTCCTTGGACAGCACCATGGCCATGGACTTGCCGTCGGGCGAGAACGTGGGCGAACTGTTCAAACCGCGAAAATTGGTCAGTTGTTCGCGCTCGCCCGTAACCAGGTTTTGACGAAAAATCGCCGGGCGCGTGTTTTCAAACGACACATAGGCAATCTCCTGACCATTGGGGGACCAGTTGGGCGCCAGCACAGGTTCGCGAGATTCCAGCAGAACAATGGGTCGTGCGCCATCGGAATCGGCCAGGGTCAGGCGAAAAAAGTCGCGATCATTCTCAACCCGCGTAACCGAAACGTACACCAAACGGGTTGCGAACGCGCCGCGAATACCGGTCAACTTCTCGTAAACCACATCTGCCACCTGGTGCGCCAGCATGCGGGCTTCCTGTGCCGGCCCCTGGGAAACAGCGGCCAACATACGATTTTGACGCAGCACGTCGTAAAGCTCGTAGTCAATGCGCAAGGTGCCGGCTTCCCTGGGCCCGTTCATCGACATGCGACCGATTAACAGATACTCGGTATTCAGTGCACGCCAGTCGCGGTAAAACACTTCATCGGCACTGCTGGGGCGACCCAGCATGTCCGCACGATCAACCGGCGCAAACAGGCCGCTGCGCTCTAAGTCATTGTGCACAATGGCGGCGACATCCTCAGGCGCCGTGCCGGGTGAGGTCCACTTAAACGGCACCACCGCAATCGCGGTTGGGTCGTCCACGCCTTCGGTCACCTCGATCTGCAATTGGGCATTTGTCCATGTTGCGCACAACAACAAAAACAGCCCGGCCAGCGCGTTTATCAATGTTTTCATCAGTACCTTAAATCCTCAGGTTTAAACAAAATACGCAGGCGTCTAAAATCTCTTTCAAACACACTGACGGGGAGATTTTGTAGCTGTTCAAATCGCCCCGCCTTTTTTACCGCATTTACCGCTGAGCGGTCAAACGCAGGATCGCCGCTGCTTTTCACCACCGACACATTCACTATCTCACCAGTGGGCACCAATTGCAAAACCAGCACGGTTTCCATGCCGTTGCGCGCCGAGGGCGGACGGCTCCAGTTGCGGGTAATCGCCTGCTGAATCATCGCCTGATAGCTGATGGAGCGCTGATTCGCACCTAGCGTTTGCAGTGCCGCTTCTTCTTCTGACAACATCTGGTTGAGATCGGCTTTGGCCTGTGCTGCGAGTTCCTCCACCGTCATTTTTGGCTTAGGTTTGGGCTTGGGCTTTGGTGCCGCTTTTCTTTTGACCTTTGTTACCGGTTTCCGTTGCGCCTTTTTCTCAATTTTAGGGGTAGGCTTCCATTCCGATTTTTTTATTGGCTTCCAATCTGGTTTTTTGGTGGGCTTCCACGCCGGTTTTTTTTCCGCTTTGGGCTTTAATGTGCTGGCGTCGACCAGCGTTGCCTGCACCGCAGGTGGCGTCACACGCGGCTTCACCGTGCGGGTGTTGTTCTCAAGCCACTGCCAGTTGGCCAGCAGGGCCCAGATCAGCAAGCCGTGCAGCACCAGCGTTGCCAGGATAGGCCTGACAACAATCGCGCCGCCTTGTAACACTCGCCCGCTCACTATTGCGGGTTCTCTGTAACCAGTCCCACCGACGGCGCACCGGCTTGCTGTAATGCAGCCATCAGCTCCACCACTTCGCCGTAGGCCACCGCGCGGTCGCCCCATACCATCACCGGCTTTTTCGGATTGCGTCTTAGCACCACCGACACCCGCTGCTTAATCGTGGCCAGTGACAAAGCCTGCTCTTCGTTGGCACCCAGGTTCAAAAACAGCTCGCCGCTGGGCTTTATCGACACAATCAAGGGTTCGCTGTCCTGGTTATCGACGGGCTCGGTCACCGCCTCGGGCAGATCCACCTGCACGCCCTGCATCAGCATCGGGGCTGTCACCATAAAAATAATCAGCAGCACCAGCATCACGTCGATGTAGGGCACGACGTTAATCTCCGACATCGGACGGCGCTTGTTGCCCTTGCCCATCGCCATATCAGGACGCCCCGTTGCGCTTGTGCGCGCGCAAGGTCAATGCCTGACGGTACAAAATGCTGGAAAACTCATCGGCAAAGGTTTCATAGCGATTGGACAGAACATCGGCTTTGGCGGAAAAGCGGTTGTAGGCAAGCACCGCAGGAATCGCCGCAAACAAGCCCATCGCGGTGGCCACCAACGCCTCGGAAATACCCGGCGCGACCGTAGCCAGCGTGGCTTGCGAGCTGTTCGCCAGGCCGCGAAAGGAGTGCATAATGCCCCACACCGTACCAAACAGACCGATGTAGGGACTGGTGGAACCCACCGATGCCAAAAAGGGCAAATGGCGTTCCAGCCTTTCTTCCTCGCGTAAAATCGCCACGCGCATCACCCGGCGCGCACCGTCAATCATGGCCTCGGCGTCCATATCTTTTTGCTGGGCGAGGCGGGAAAACTCCTTGAAACCAGCGCGAAAAATGCTCTCCATCGCGCCTATATGCCCCGCGTTGGCACGCTCGTCGCCCTCGCGGTAGAGTTGAGCGAGATCGACACCCGACCAAAACACATCCTCAAAATCGTTCATCTCGCCGCGCGCCGCGCGCAGAAAAAGATAGCGATTGACAATCATAAACCAGGAAATTATCGAAGCCAGCAGCAATATCAACATTACCGCCTGCACGGTAATACTGGCATTGAGCACCAGGTCGATCAAACTCATTTCTTCTTTCAAGGTGTGTATCCCCTTTTTTTTAAGGTCTGCTCTTACATCGCTGCCGCCAACACGGCGAGCATGTTCTTCGGTAAACGCCTGGGTTTCAAGCTCTGCGCAGCCACGCAGGCCACCGTCACCGTTGCCTCCACCAGGGTCTGCCCCTGCCTTTCTACCCGCTGCTCAAAACACAGACGTGCGGCCCCGTGTGATATGAGCTTTGCCGACACCACAAGTTCGTCATCGAGCTGCGCGGGGGCGCGGTAATCCACTGCGATGTCCTTTACCACAAACAGGACACCCTCATTGGAAACAGCGACTTTGGCAAAACCCAGGCAGCGCATCATCTCGGTGCGGGCGCGCTCCATAAACTTGAGATAATTCACATAGTATACGATACCGCCTGCATCAGTATCTTCGATGTAGACCCTGACTGGCAGTGAAAATTCCCCGTTCTGCACCGCCTAATTCTCCACATCACCGCCACTTGACAGCGGCGGGTTAGGGATGATGTCAAAATGCGCGTAGGCGAGCTTGGTGGCCATACGGCCACGGGGTGTGCGCATCATATAGCCCTGTTGAATCAGGTAGGGTTCCAGCACATCCTCTATGGTGCCGCGCTCTTCCGACAGCGACGCCGCCAGGCTCTCCACCCCCACCGGGCCGCCATCGAATTTTTCGATCAGGGTGAGCAGCAGTTGGCGGTCTAGGTGGTCAAAACCACAGGAGTCCACCGCCAGCATATCCAGTGCATCAGCGGCGATGGCGGCGCTGACAGTGCCATCGCCTTTGACTTCGGCATAGTCCCGCACTCTTCTGAGCAGGCGATTGGCAATGCGCGGCGTACCCCGGGAACGCCTGGCGATTTCCCGCGCTCCAGCCTCATCCAGCGCAATGTTCAGCAAATGCCCGGAGCGGCGCACGATATGGCTCAAGTCATCCACATTATAAAACTCAAGGCGCTGCACAATGCCAAAGCGATCACGCAGCGGTGAGGTCAACAAACCCGCACGGGTGGTCGCTCCCACCAGGGTAAAAGGCGGCAAATCCAGCTTGATCGAGCGCGCTGCAGGACCTTCGCCGATCATAATATCGAGCTGATAATCCTCCATCGCCGGGTACAACACCTCTTCCACATAGGGTGATAAGCGGTGGATTTCGTCAATAAACAACACGTCACCGGGCGCAAGATTGGTCATCAATGCCGCCACATCGCCCGCTTTTTCCAGCACGGGGCCTGAGGTGGTTTTCAGTGATACCCCCATTTCCTGCGCCAGAATGCCTGCCAGGGTGGTTTTTCCCAGACCCGGTGGGCCAAAAATCAGGGTATGGTCCAGCGGTTCCTGGCGCTTGCGCGCGGCCTCGACAAATACCCCCATCTGCTCGCGCACGGCGGGCTGACCGACATAGTCGGCAAGCGTTCGCGGGCGAATGGCGCGGTCGAGCTTTTCCTCTCTGCCAGGTGTTTCCTCGGGGCTTATCAGCCTGTCGGTTTCTATCATGGTGTTTTCGCTCTTCGTTTTGGGCTGTCGCTATCGCTGCACACGCCCAGCCCCCTGCCGGAGGAAAAGGGAACTTTAACTTACCGCCGCCTGCAACGCACGGCGGATAAGCTCCTCGGAGCTGTCAATCTCCGCGGATTTTACCTGGGTAATCATTTTTGCGGCCTGGGCGGGTTTGTAACCTAAAGCGATTAAAGCACCTTCGGCATCGGCCACAATATCGCCGGCGTTCGATGGCTCAACGGCCACTTCCGCCGCCTCACACAAAGCAAAATCTTGCAGGCGATCCCGCATCTCCACAACCAGGCGCTCGGCGGTTTTTTTGCCGACACCGGGCAATTTTACCAGCGCTGCCACCGAGCCATCGGCCACACATTGGGCAAATTGTCCCGCGTCCATACCGGATAAAATCGCCAGCGCCAGCTTTGGCCCTACGCCACTGACCTTGATTAACTCGCGAAACAGGCGGCGATCGTCCTCGCTGACAAAACCATACAACAGCTGGGCATCTTCGCGCACCACAAAATGGGTCAGCAGTGTCACTTCACTGCCCGCTTCAGGTAATTGAAACAGGCTGGTCATAGGCACCTGAATTTCATAGCCCACCCCGCCGACGTCCACCAGGATATCCGGTGCCTGTTTAGACAGTAAAGTGCCTTGAATACGACCAATCATAGTGATTCCTTATACCGCTTGCGCGCAACGGGCTGCGCCAAACGCTCTGCGGCCTCGCGACTGTGGGCATGACACAGAGCCGCAGCCAGGGCATCGGCGGCATCTTCCTGGGGTTTACCCGGCAGGTTCAACAAAACACTGACCATGTGCTGCACCTGGGCTTTGTCGGCCGCCCCCGTGCCCACCACGGCCTGTTTAATCTGTCTGGCGGAGTACTCAGATACTGACAAACCCTGAGTAACACAGGCCACAATCGCCGCGCCGCGCGCCTGACCGAGCTTCAACGCCGAGGCCGCGTTGCGCGCCATAAACACCTGCTCAATCGCCAGTTCCGTGGGTTGATACTGCTCAATCAGCTCGTTGAGGTTATCGTAAATAACCTGCAAGCGCTCGGGCAATGCAGCCTTGGGCAGACGCAGGACGCCGCTGGTCACGTATTCACTGCGCCCCTGGTGATGGTGAATGATGCCAAAGCCGGTTTTGATCGAGCCGGGGTCAATCCCCATTATCCGCGCCATGCGCCACCCCGTTTTGTTATGGGTTAGTACGGTATTTACAACTCTGCCAGAACGTGCTCGGGAATATCTGCGTTGGTGTAGACGTTTTGCACATCGTCTAGGTCTTCCAGTGCATCGACAATGCCGATGACTTTTTCAGCGCCGTCTTTGTCCAGCTCTACCATGGTTGAAGCCACCATCGTGACCTCGCCATTTTCCGGAGTAAAACCCGCCGCCTCTATCGCTTCTTTAATAGCGGAGAAATCTTCCCACGGGGTCGCTATATCCACCGAGCCGTCATCGTTCACTTCGAAATCATCCGCGCCCGCATCCAGTGCCACTTCCATGAGCTGATCCTCATCGACACCTGGCGCAAAACTCAACTGCCCCTTGCGGGTAAACAGATAAGCCACGGAACCGTCGGTCCCCAGATTGCCGCCGCGCTTGGTAAACGCATGACGCACTTCTGCCACAGTGCGATTGCGGTTATCCGTCATCGCTTCGACCAGGACCGCCACACCGCCAGCCGCGTAGCCTTCGTAGGTCAGCTCTTCCATATTGTCGGCATCGTTGGTGCCGGCGCCGCGGGCTATCGCGCGATCAATGGTATCGCGGGTCATATTTGAACTCAGTGCTTTGTCCACCGCCGCACGCAAACGCGGGTTGTCCGCTGGCTCTGGCCCACCCTGCTTCGCCGCCACAACCAGCTCGCGAATCAGTTTGGTAAACACTTTGCCGCGCTTGGCGTCCTGCGCGGCCTTGCGGTGTTTAATATTCGCCCATTTACTGTGGCCTGCCATGCTGTGTCTCCTGTGTGCTTATTCGCCGTCGTCGGTTTTAGCTTCCGCGCTTTGACGTAAACGGATGTTTAACTCGCGCAACTGCCTGGCGTCCACCGCCGAGGGAGCATCGGTCATCAAGCAGGCAGCGCTCTGGGTTTTGGGGAAAGCGATCACATCGCGAATGGACTGTGTATCCGTTGCCAGCATCACCAGACGATCCAGTCCCAGCGCCAGACCACCGTGAGGCGGCGCACCGTATTGCAGGGCGTTCAGCAAAAAGCCAAACTTACCCGAGGCTTCCTCTTCGCTGATATCCAGGGCTTTAAATACCGCCTCCTGCATATCCGCATTGTGAATACGCACGGAACCGCCGCCAAGCTCGACGCCGTTCAGCACCATATCGTAGGCCCGCGACAAGGCAGCGGCGGGGTTCGCCAGCAGTTCTTCCACAGAGCAAGACGGCGCAGTGAAGGGGTGGTGCAAGGGTGTCAGCCCGCCGTGGCCATCGTCTTCAAACATCGGGAAATTCACCACCCACAATGGTTTCCAGCCCTCGGCGATCAAATCCAGATCCTGGGCAACCTTAACCCGCAGCGCTCCCAGCGAGTCGTTTACCACCGCGGTTTTATCAGCGCCGAAAAATACTATATCACCATCTTGCGCGCCGACGCGCTGCATCAATTGGGCGACGATTTCATCGGGCATAAATTTCAAAATCGGCGACTGCAAACCCTCTACCCCACTGGCGAGATCATTGACCTTAACCCACGCCAGACCTTTGGCGCCAAAATCCGCCACATAACTGGTATAGCCGTCGATTTCCTTGCGGCTAATGCTTGCGCCGCCGGGTACGCGCAGCGCCGCAACACGGCCCTGTTCATCATGCGCGGGACCATTGAATACTTTAAACTCCACCTGCTGCATTAAATCGTCGACGGTCACTAACTCGGTGGGGATGCGCAGGTCGGGCTTGTCCGAACCGTAGCGCTCCATCGCCTCTGCATAGGGCATATGGGGAAATTCGGGCAGCTCGATATTCAGCACGTTTTTAAACAGGTCGCGGATCATGTTTTCCGCTACCGCCATAATCGCATCCTCATCCATGAAGGTGGTTTCGATATCCACCTGGGTGAACTCAGGCTGGCGATCAGCGCGCAGGTCTTCATCGCGAAAACACTTGGCAATCTGGTAGTAGCGATCAAAGCCCGAGACCATCAACAACTGCTTAAACAGTTGCGGCGATTGCGGCAGCGCGAAAAAATGACCGGGATGGGTGCGGCTCGGTACCAGATAGTCGCGCGCGCCCTCGGGCGTAGCGCGGGTAAGAATGGGCGTTTCAATATCCAAAAAGCCGTTGTCATCTAAAAAGTTACGCATAAACGAGGTGATTTTCGCGCGCAGGCGCAGGCGCTCCTGCATTTGCGGACGGCGTAAATCCATATAGCGGTGTTGCAAACGCACGTCCTCGCCCACAGCGGTATACTCGTCCAACTGAAACGGCGGCGTTGCGGCGGTGTTGAGTATCTGCAGCTGCTTGCCCAGCACTTCAATCTCGCCGGTTTTCATCGCCGGGTTGACCGTACCCTCACCGCGCGCGCGGACTCGCCCTGTGATTTCCAGAACATATTCACTGCGGACACGATCAGCGCGCTCAAAATGCTCGTCGGTATCGGGGTCAAACACCACCTGCACAATGCCATCGCGATCACGCATATCGAGGAAAATCACCCCGCCGTGATCCCGGCGGCGATCAACCCAGCCGCAGATGGTTACTGTTTCGCCAATATGCTCTGTGCCCAGAGCGCCGCAATAATGAGTGCGCATGATCTATTCCATTTCTGTTTGTAGGGGGTTTAGGCCCAGTATGTCGTGTGCCAGCCTGCTAATCGCTGCTTTTACTGTCTGAGGTGGCGGCCGCTTTCTCAGCGCCACCTGCGAGATTCTTTTTACTGCCGGTTTTAAAATCTGTCTCGTACCAGCCGCCACCTTTTAAACGAAAGGCCGCTGCCGACACCTTTTTCTGTAGATCGGGCTTACCACAGGTCGGGCAATCCACCAAAGGAGCGTCGCTGACTTTTTGCAAAGCTTCAAGAGAGTCGCCACAGGACTGGCACTGATATTCATAAATAGGCATAGGTATACAACAGGATGAGCCGCTAACAAAAAATAAGCCGCGGATTTTACCTCAGGGAGAGGCGAACGCCAAGTGGCACACAGCCCTTGCAGGACTTCTTACGCAACGATGGAACCGCAAGGAGCGCCGCACCGAGTCTTGCCTCAGGCGCGGCGAGGTCGGATCAAGAATCCGCAAATTCCTTGAGTTTCTTCAAAGGGCGTACCTTTACCGCCACGCTGGCGGGCTTGGCCTTGAACATGGTTTCTTCGCCAGTGAACGGATTGATGCCTTTACGGGCTCTGCGCGCAGGCTTTTTAACCGTGGTGATTTTCATCAGCCCAGGTATAGTAAACTCACCCACGGAGCGCTTCTTAATGCTGCGCTCAATCAGCAGTTCCAGCTCATCCATCACTGCGCTGACGTCTTTCTTGGCAAGCCCGGTGTTTTCCGCAATGCTGGTGAGTATCTGACTCTTGGTCATCTTCTCACGCAGCGCCGTTGCCTTGCGCACTGGCGCTTTAGCTGCGGCCGCCTTTTTGGCAGGAGCCTTTTTAACCGGCGCTTTTTTTGCTGCTTTTCTTGTAGCCATATTGCTTCTTCCCCTATGAAGATTATGTTGGAAACCCAAAACGTAGCTAAGCTGTCACGGCTGCAAAGCATTGTTAGCCCAAGGAAACCAAGTCACTCTGTAACAGCTTGCATATGGTATAAAGCAAGAACCCCTGTAATACAAGTCCGAATGCGAGTTTTTTTACCTAGTTCATACTTTTTTAGCTCACAGACTAAAGTACTGCGCGCTTGTGTCGCCCGCTAGAACAATCGTACACTTACGCTGTGACGCTGATATCGCCCTCCTCGCCGCAAACCATAAGCTCGGCACATAGCGGCGAAACGTCGTGTCTATTCATTCACTGACAGCTCAATCCATCGCTTAAAACTCATCAGGATCAACATGCGCACCAGCCAATTTTTAGTCGCCACCCAAAAAGAAACGCCCGCTGACGCCGAAGTCATCAGCCACCAGTTAATGCTGCGCGCCGGGCTTATCCGCAAACTCGCCGCCGGGCTGTACAGCTGGTTGCCACTGGGACTCAGGGTGCTGCGCAAAGTCGAAAATGTCGTGCGTGAAGAAATGGATAAATCCGGCGCCCTTGAGGTGTCCATGCCGGTGGTTCAACCGGCGGAACTGTGGCAGGAGTCTGGCCGCTGGGAACAATACGGCCCCGAGCTGCTGCGCATCAGCGATCGCCACGACAGAGACTTTTGCTTAGGCCCCACCCACGAGGAAGTCATCACCGCCTTGATGCGCGATGAAATCAAAAGCTACAAACAATTGCCGATAAATCTTTACCAGATTCAAACCAAAGTACGCGATGAGATCCGCCCGCGTTTTGGCATTATGCGCTCGCGAGAATTTTTGATGAAAGACGCCTACTCCTTTCACACCAGTGAGGCATCTCTCGCTGAGACCTATCGTGTCATGCACGATGCCTACAGCGCTGTTTTTACCCGCCTCGGGCTGGATTTTCGCCCGGTGATTGCCGACTCCGGCGCAATTGGTGGCAGCACCTCACACGAATTTCACGTGTTGGCAGATTCAGGCGAGGACGATATCGCCTTTAGCGATGGTTCAGACTACGCCGCCAATTTGGAAACGGCGGAAGCACTGGCACCAGAGCCCAGCCCCGCTGCAAAAAACCCGATGAGCAAAGTCGCAACACCCGGGGTAAAAACCATCGAAGAGCTGGTGAATTTTCTCAAGCTGGACATCGCCACCACGGTAAAAACCTTACTCGTTGCAGGTGAGGACGAGGATTCACTGGTGGCACTGGTACTGCGCGGCGACCACGAGCTGAACGACATCAAAGCCGAAAAAATCGAAGGCGTGGCAAGCCCGCTGCGCATGGCCGAGGAAACACAGGTACGCAAAGCACTGGGAGCTGGCTTTGGTTCACTGGGGCCAGTGGCGCTGAATATTCGGAGGCGATGAACGCCAAAGTGCTGGACGAAAACGGCAAAGCCATCACCATGACCATGGGCTGCTACGGGATTGGCGTCAGCCGCATTGTCGCGGCGGCGATTGAGCAAAACCATGACGACAGAGGCATTATCTGGCCGCAGGCCATGGCGCCCTTTGACTTGGCGATTGTGCCGCTGAATATGCAAAAGTCGCCGGAAGTCGCCGCGACAGCCAACGCCCTGTACGACACCCTGCGCGCTCGCGGCATCGACGTAATTATGGATGATCGCGCCGAACGCCCAGGCGTCAAACTGGCGGATATGGAACTTATGGGCATTCCCCACCGTATTGTCATTGGTGATCGCTCCCTGCAGGCGGGCACTATTGAGTATCGCGCCCGCGCCGAAGCCGACAATCAAGATATCGCCCAGGCAGACATCGTGGACTTTCTGTGTGAGCAGATCCTGGCTTAACATCCTGCTGCTTGCAGCGCTGTTGTTTACTCCTGGAGTTCACGGCGCTGCCAATACTGCTTCGCCAGAGGAACACGAAGCACTGCGGGCATTTTTAGAAAAAACCATCGCCGGCGCCGACAGTTTTGTCGACCGCTACGATGCCGAGGTGTGGCTGGTGGATATGTCTGCGCGCCTGGCACGATTTGAACCCGATGCCGAAAACCGCCTGACTCTGCTAAAAGCCATCCACAGTGCCGCCAAACGCAGCAACCTGCCGCCGGAGCTGGTTCTGGCCGTTATCGAAGTGGAAAGTCATTTTGAGCGTTTTGCTATCTCCCGCGTGGGTGCACAGGGCATGATGCAGGTCATGCCCTTCTGGAAAAAAGAAATTGGCCGTCCGGATGACAATCTGACCGAGGTTCCAACCAACCTGAACTACGGTTGTCGCATCTTACAATTTTACCTTCAGCGCGAAAACGGCGACCTGCACCGCGCGCTAGGCGCTTACAACGGCAGCTTGGGTAGTCGCCGTTATAGTGATAAAGTCTACCAGGCGTGGCGTCTGCACTGGCGCACCGAACCTTTGGACTGGAGCACAACACTAAAATGACAGCCTCTATTTTTCGCCCTCAACAACTTATCGCCCACCGCGGCCAGAGTGCGACCTACCCCGAAAACACGATTATTGCACTGGAAGCGGCGGTCGCCGCGGGCGCACGCGCTATCGAAGTGGATGTGCAGTGCCTGGCCGACGACACACCGATTTTGTTTCACGATATCAATTTCAAACGGGTCTGCGCCGACAATCGCAAGCTCTTTTCCATCGACAAAAGCCAACTTGGCGAACTGTCCGCCTATGAACCCTCGCGCTTTGGCGATGAATTCAAAGGCACACCCATTGCCACGCTCGAAGAGCTGGTCAGTTTTTTGGAACAACATCCCGACATACACTGTTTTGTTGAAATAAAAAAACAGAGCATTCGCAAAATGGGTAAATTAAACTGCTTGAAAATGCTCGATCAGGTATTGGCACCAGTACATACACAATGCACGCTACTGAGCTACCACCGCGGTTTTGTAGAAACAGCGCTGAAGCAAAACCATTTCCCCATCGGTCTAATCATTCGCTTTCGCTGGCAGCTGCGCAGACTAAACCCCGCCCTGGCCGTGTGTTTTTGCGATGTAAAACGCATGCGCAAAAAAGACAACTTACATGAGTTGCCCGTGCGCATCGCGGTGTACGAAGTCAGCGAAAAAGCCCTGGTCAGCCAATGGTTGGATCGCGGCGCGCGCTGGATAGAAACCAACGATATAGAAAAGCTGCTTAACGAGACTCCGGAACCGACCTGGCACAGTGCCTAACTGTGCGCTTCCTGCTCTGCCACCAGGTAGTGCACCGCTACCAGCGCGAGCACGCCGAACAGCACCACTCCCACCGCCTCGCCGGCGAGCACACCTTTTGCACCGAACCACTGCGCGCCAAAATACGCGCAGGGAATGGTGCCCAATAGCGCTCTGGCGAAATTAAACACGGTCGCCCAGGCGGGCTTGCCGAGGTTATTAAAACTGGCGTTGGCCACAAACAACATGCCGTTAAACACAAAACAGCCCACCAGCACATGACAGAAAAAACGCATCAACTCAGCCGCTTCCGGGCCTGCGGAGAACACATTGACCAAGACATCGGTGAGCAACCACAGGGCAAGCCATATCACGGCGACATAGGCACCATTAAAAATCATCGCGTCGCGCACCGTGCCCCTTACGCGATCAAAATGCTGCGCCCCCGCATTCTGGCCGATAATCGGCCCAACCGCGCTGGACAGTGAAAAAATTGCCGCAAAGGCCACCGGAGAGACCCGCGCGATAATCGCTGCCCCCGCCACCGCGCCATCGCCAAACTGCGACATCATCTTGAGCACAAAACTGGAACCTATGGGCGTGGCGATATTGGTGAGCATGGCGGGGCCGCCGATCTGTAAAATGGGCGCGAGATCCTGGTACACCTCTCTAAGTGTCACCAAACGCGGTAGGTGGTGAACGTAGTAAACGGCGTGCCAGGCCCAGGCCAGACTCACAATACGCGACGCTGCCGAGGCCAATGCCGCACCTTCAACACCCAACCCGAGACCAAAGATCAGGATAGGATCTAATACGGCATTGACTATCGACCCCGCAAGCATCGCCCACAGCGCGCGCCTGGCGTCTCCGATGGCGCGTGTTGCCGCCGCCGCGCTCATGCCCAACACCAGTACCGGCATGTTGGGAATCACAATACGGGCGTAATCCAGGGCATACTCCAAAGTCAGCCCGCTGGCGCCCAACAGGTGTAGCAGCTCTTCCAGATAGCAAAACGCCAGCGCGGAAATCAACACCGACACGGCGCCATTGAAAAACAGGGAACTGGAGCAATAGCGCCCCGCCAACTCGCGATTATTATTGCCCTCGGAACGCGCTACCAGTGCCCCGGTGGCAATTTGCAGACCGATACTCACCGATACCAGGAAAAACAGCAGCGTGCCCGCAAACCCTACCGCCGCCGCCAGCTCCCTTTCGCCGAGCAAGGTGAGAAAATACATATCCACCAGATCTACGCCAAACATGGCCAGCAAGCCCACGGTGCTTGCGCCGGTCATACGTAGAACATGTCCCATGGTGGAGCCACGGAGGAAAACAGCTCGGCTCATATTTGCCCTGATGGTAAGGATCGAACCCGGATGGGTACGTTCAATAGCGCCTTTACTTTGACCCTAAACAGCGCATAATATCGCATTCCAACCCCGCTGTATGTGCTTTTTGCGATGTCTCCCCCTGAATCACCTGCAATACCCCTGCTGCTGGGCTGGATGCTCGAACTTGCGCCGCGAACCGAACCTCAAAATTCAGCGCGATACGATCAAGCTGGAGCTGCACATAACACACAACAACAAGGAGAAATCTATGACCTCTGTTTTTGATTTTAGCGCCGAAACAAGCGGCGGGCAGGAAAAACCGCTGGACGAGTATCGCGGTAAGGTACTGCTTATTGTCAACACCGCATCCAAATGCGGTCTCACCCCACAGTTTGAGGGCTTGGAAGCACTGTACGAAAAATACCGGGATCAAGGTTTGGTGATTTTGGGCTTCCCCTGCAATCAATTCGCGAATCAAGACCCGGGCAGTAACGATGAAATTACCGAATTTTGCCAGTTGAACTACGGTGTCAGTTTTCCCATGTTTGGCAAAATTGAAGTCAACGGCAGCGGCACAACTGAGCTCTACAAACACTTAAAATCGGCGGCCCCCGGTGCACTTGGCACCAAACGCATCAAGTGGAACTTCACCAAGTTTTTAGTCGATCAACAGGGCAATGTGGTCAAACGGTTCAGCCCCACCACC
>PDSN01000123.1 GCA_002748505.1 Gammaproteobacteria bacterium
TCGGCCGTGGCCAGGGCGATGAATACCGCGCGGCGCTATCTACTGTTGGCGGCAGGCTTAGGTGTGATGCTTGCGGGCACGGCGTTGGTGCTGGCCGCCAGACGCTTTGTCAGGCGTCACGAACAGGATGTCGCGATTTTGAAAAGCCTGGGGGCAACCGCGCTGGTGATTCGTAAAGCCTACGGTCTCATGCTTTTGTACCTGGCCGCCATCGGCATCGTCATCGGCAGCGTATTGGGCACGGCGCTGCAAACAGCGTTAATCTGGCGGTTGCGCCCCGAGGCCGCTTTTTCGCTGTCGCTGACACCCTTGTTACTCGGTACACTTACGGCCTTAATCACCTTGATTGCTTTTGCGTGGCCACCCATTTATCGCCTGGGCAGGGCGAATCCACTGCGGGTTTTGCGCCGCGATATCGATGAGCAAAACCGGCGCGAGTATTGGGATATCGCCTTTGGCGTGCTCGGGCTGGTGTTCCTGATGTGGTATTACAGTCGCGATTTGGCGATGGCCTTAGCGGTGCTGACGGGCGTTGCCATCGTAGTGCTACTGACCGCGCTGTGTACGGTTGTGCTATTAAAAGGCCTGCGCGTAATTGGGATGCAGGCGGGCAGCGTGTGGCGTTTGGCTCTGTCGGGTCTGCTGCGCCACCGAGCGGCCAATGTCTTGCAAGTGGTGGTTTTCGCCCTGTGCTTTATGTTGATATTTGTGTTGGTTTTACTGCGCAGCACCTTACTGGGCGACTGGCGTGCGCAGGTGCCTATGGGTGCGCCCAACCACTTTTTAGTCAATGTGCACAGCCAGCAGGTGCCTGCGGTAAAACAACAGCTAAGTGATTTGGGTTTGCGAGGCGAGGGCTGGTATCCCATGTCCCGCGGGCGCATTGTCGCGATTAACGATCAGGCACTGCCAGGCCACGATATCGCTGGCGATGACCGACGCGCCCGCCAGCGGGAAAGCAATTTGAGTATCAGCCGCCACATTCCAGCGGAAAATACGCTGATAGCGGGGCAGTGGTGGGGTGAATCGCCCTATGAAAACCCCGTTTCCCTGGAGCGGGGTTACGCCAAAGACTTAGGTTTGAGCGTGGGCGATACGGTCACATTTCAAGTCGGCACACAATCATTGAGCGCCACCGTGGCCAGTATTCGCAGCCTGCGCTGGGAAAGCCTGCGGCCGAACTTTTTTGTGTTATTTCCGCCAGAGGCGCTAAAAAATTACCCCGCCACCTGGATGACGAGTTTTTATCTGCCGCCGACGCAGAAATCAGCCCTGAATACCCTGGTTAAGGCGTTTCCCACCGTGTCGATTATCGAGGTGGACGCCATAATACGTCAGGTGCAAACATTGCTGGCACATATCACGCGGGTGATCGAAGTGATTGTTTATCTGATGCTCGCCGCCGGTGCCCTGGTGATGCTGGCGGCGGTGCGCGCCAGCGTTGATGTTCGCCGTCATGAAAGCGCAGTACTGCGCGCCCTCGGCGCTCCATCGCGATTACTGCTTGGGGCGCAGACATTGGAATTTGCGATTCTCGGCGCCGTCGCTGCTGTGCTTGCCATTGCGGGCGCGGAGTGTACGGCGTGGCTATTGCACGGACAATTAAATCTCAATTATCAATTGTCACTGTCCCAGTGGCCTCTGGCACTTAGCGTCGTTATGTGTGTGGTTACCGCGCTTGGGCTTGCAAGTTGCTACAAAGCCGTGCGGGTATCGCCAGTGGTGGTGCTGCGGGAGGGTTGAGCTTTGCCGACGATGCAATATGATAGGCGTTTTGCCGAAGGAGCCCGCCTATGAAATGGGTAGATGTACAAGATATCGCTATTGAACTTGCCGACAACCATCCCGATACTGATCCGCTCACCATCAATTTTGTGGATTTGCGCCAACTGGTGATGTCTCTGGATGGCTTCGACGACGATCCCAATCGCTGCGGCGAGAAGGTGCTGGAGGCGATTCAGGCGGCCTGGATTGAGGAGCGTTAGCCCGGATAGAGCTACTCCGGCGGTCTGCCAGACAGCCTCGAATATCCCCAGTTCCCGCATTTTTAGAGGGTGAAAGTCTGGCGCTTTGGCCGTATAATGCGCCCTCGCTGACGGGCTGCCGTCTTGATCCATAGATTTATACCCTCAAGGAGATTCCACCATGGCTGTAGAGCGCACGCTTTCTATTGTTAAACCCGATGCCGTAGGCAAAAATGTCATCGGCAAGATTTACTCTCGCTTTGAAGAGGCGGGTTTGCGCATCGTAGCCTCTAAAATGCTGCAATTGAACGACAAAACCGCCGGTGGTTTCTACGCAGAGCACGAAGGTCGTCCTTTCTACAATGACCTGGTAGCCTTTATGACTTCTGGTCCGGTGATGGTGCAAGTGCTCGAAGGTGACGATGCCATCGCTAAAAACCGCCAGCTGATGGGAGCAACCAACCCGCAGGAAGCGGCGGCGGGCACTATTCGCGCAGATTTCGCTCAGTCTATCGATGCCAACGCGGTACACGGCTCCGATTCACCGGCATCCGCAGAGCGTGAAATCGCCTACTTCTTTGCTGCCAGCGATATCTGTCCGCGCGGTTAATGGCAGTGGCGGGGCAGGGCGCGGCAATGGCCGATCAAGTGATTCCCAGTATCCAGCAGGAACAAACCAACCTGCTGGGGTTGAGTCGCGCCCAGCTCGAACAGTTTTTTATCGATATTGGCGATAAAAAATTCCGCGCCCAGCAAGTGATGAAATGGATACATCACTCGGGGGTGACGGATTTTGCCCAGATGAGCAATCTCTCGAAAGGGCTCAGGGAAAAACTATCGCGCGTTGCACAGGTGCGTCCACCGGAGATCGCCACACAACAGGATTCCCAAGACGGCACCCGCAAATGGGCGGTGCGTGTGGACGGTGGCGGTCTGGTCGAGACGGTGCTGATTCCAGACGGCAACCGCGCAACCCTGTGCGTGTCATCGCAGGTGGGCTGTAGCCTGGATTGCAGCTTTTGCTCTACCGGCAAGCAGGGTTTTCAGCGGGATCTCACCGCGGCGGAGATCATCGGCCAGGTCTGGTTGGCGATCAATTCCTACAACGCCTTCAATGCGGGCAAGGGCAAGCGCGTGGTCACTAACGTGGTTATGATGGGCATGGGCGAACCGCTGCTGAACTTTGACAATGTGGTCGCCGCCATGGACTTAATGATGGACGACCTGGGCTACGGTATTTCCAAGCGCCGGGTGACGCTGTCGACCTCGGGTGTTGTGCCCGCACTGGACAAACTGCGCGAGGTGAGCGAAGCCTCCCTGGCGGTGTCCCTGCATGCCCCCAATGATGCACTGCGCAATGAGTTGGTGCCGATCAACAGAAAATACCCCATTGCCCGTTTGCTGGAGAGCTGTAAGGCGTATATCGACGCACAAAGTGATACCAAGCGCGTGGTGACGGTGGAGTATACCCTGATCGCCGGTGTCAATGACCAGATCGAACACGCCCGCGAACTCGCCGTGTTGTTGCAAGATTTTCCCTGCAAGATCAATCTGATTCCCTTTAACCCCTTCGCTCAATCTGATTACAAGCGCCCCAGCGGTAACGCAGTTTCCCGTTTCTGGCAGGTCTTGGTGGATGCCGGCTTTATTGTCACCGTGCGCACCACGCGGGGCGATGATATTGATGCAGCCTGCGGTCAGTTGGTGGGGCAGGTGGTGGATCGTACCCGCCGCGCTGAGCGCTACCAAAAAGCAGCTATGCTAAGTAGTGCATAGTGCGTCGCAAGCTCCCTGTTTTTAGGAAATAACGCCATGAATAAGCTCAAACACAGTCTTTGTATAGTGATCGCCGGCTTGCTACTGGGCGGCTGCGTCACCACCACCGATAATGCGTTTACCGCCGAGTTCGACCCGGAGCAGGCCGCTAAGCAGCGGGTTGAATTGGCGCGCCGTTATATCGGTCAGGGTGATTGGGCCAACGCCGAACGCAACTTGAAACTGGCGGTAGAAGCCAAGGATGATTCGGCAGAAGTGTACGAGGCCTTTGCCTTGCTCTACCAGGGCACTGCAGAAAACAAGCGGGTGCGCGAAAATTTTGAAAAGGCGCTGCGCCTGGCGCCTGACTTTTCCCGTGCGCGCAACAATTATGCCGTGTATCTGTACAGCCAGGGCAATTACCAGGAGGCGCGCAATCAGCTGGAAAAAGTGATCGACGACACCCTGTACGACCAGCGCCCCCAGGCTTTTGCGAATCTGGGGCTGGTGAATTTGAAGCTTGAGGACATTCCGGCGGCGGAACTGGCATTTGAACGCGCCCTGGTTATGCAGCGTAATAATGCGATTGCGATGTTAGAGCTGGCGGCGATTCGCCTTGAGCAGGGCCGCATCGCCGAGGCCAAACGCCTGTACGATACCCAGCGCATGATTACCCGGCAAAAAACGGCGCGCAGTTTGTGGTTGGGCGTGCAAATTGCCAAGGCCGCCGGTGATGAGGATGCGGTGGCGAGCTACGGTTTGGCACTTAGCAGCATGTATCCCGATTCAGAGGAAAACAAAGCCTATCAGGAGATGCGTTCGCGCAGATAAGGTTTAAAATTACCGACCATGAAATCAGAATCTCCGATTAAACGCCGTAAAACACGCCAGATTTTTGTAGGCAACGTGCCCGTGGGCGGCGATGCGCCAATCTCCGTGCAAAGCATGACCAATACCGATACCTGCGATGTGGACGCAACCGTTGCCCAGGTGCAGGCGATTGCCGATGCAGGCGCAGATATTGTGCGGGTATCAGTGCCCTCTATGGAAGCGGCCGAGGCGTTTCGCTTGATTCGCCAGCGCGTCTCGGTACCGCTGGTGTCAGACATCCACTTCGACTATAAAATTGCGCTTAAAGTCGCGGAGTACGGCGTGGATTGCCTGCGTATCAACCCCGGTAATATTGGCCGCGAAGATCGCGTGCAAGCGGTGGTGCAGTGCGCCAAAGATAAAGGCATTCCGATTCGTATCGGTGTCAACGCGGGTTCTTTGGGTAAAGAACTGTTGCGTAAATATTCCGAACCAACCGCCGAGGCTCTGGTCGAATCCGCCATGCGCAATGTGGATTTTTTAGACCGCTATGATTTTCAGGATTTTAAAATCAGTGTCAAAGCCTCGGATGTGTTTATGGCGGTGGCGGCCTATCGCATGTTATCCGAGCAGGTCGAGCAGCCCCTGCATTTGGGTATCACCGAAGCCGGTGGTCTGCGCGGCGGTACGGTCAAGTCAGCGGTGGGGCTTGGGCTGTTGTTGATGGACGGTATCGGCGATACGCTGCGCGTCTCCCTGGCGGCGGATCCAGTAGAAGAGGTCAAAGTGGGCTTTGATATTTTGAAAAGCCTGAAACTGCGCGCCAATGGCATCAATTTTATTGCCTGTCCAAGCTGTTCTCGCCAGAATTTCGATGTGGTTGCAACCATGAACACCTTGGAGCAGCGCCTTGAAGATGTGCGTACCCCTATGGATGTGGCGGTGATTGGCTGTATCGTGAACGGCCCGGGTGAGGCCCGCGAGGCCGATGTGGGGCTTACCGGTGCCACGCCGAACAATTTGATTTATGTGGGGGGCGAGCCCGATCACAAGGTCAGCAATCGCGATTTTGTGGATCATTTAGAGACGGTGATTCGCGAACGCGCCGAAGCGCTGGAAAAATCCCGCCAGGTCGATGCGGCGGACGTGATCCATCGCGCACCTGCTTGACACTGTTTCACAGGAGTTATTGTGAGTAAAAAATCAGCCCCGCGGGGTATGAACGATATTCTGCCGGAGCAAACCCCGTTTTGGCAGCACTTAGAGCGCACCGCTGCGGATGTGTTTGCCAGTTTTGGTTATGCCGAAATTCGTCTGCCCCTGGTGGAGTACACCGCATTGTTTGAGCGCTCCATCGGTGAAGTCACCGATATCGTTGAAAAAGAAATGTACAGTTTTGCCGATCGCAACGGCGACAGTTTAACCCTGCGCCCCGAGGGCACCGCGGGTTGTGTGCGCGCCGCGATTCAGCGCAATTTGTTAGGCGTGGTGCAGCGCCTGTGGTATCAGGGTCCGATGTTTCGTTACGAGCGCCCGCAAAAAGGACGGCAGCGCCAGTTTCACCAAATCGGCGTGGAAGCCTTTGGGGTGGCAACGCCCGATATTGAAGCCGAACTCATTGTGATGTCCGCAGAGCTGTGGCGCCGTCTGGGGCTGGCGGATGCAACGCAACTGGAACTTAACAGCATCGGCAGCAATGCGGCGCGAGCGAACTACCGCGAAGTGCTGGTGACCTATCTGCAGGATCACCGCGCGCAACTTGATGCGGACAGTCAGCGCCGCTTGAGCACCAATCCGCTGCGTATTCTGGACAGCAAAAACCCGGATATGCAGGCTTTGCTGAGCGGCGCACCCGCGCTTGCGGATTATTTAGACCAGGAATCCGCCGACGATTTTTCTCGCCTGCAGGATTTGTTAGCCGCCACCGGTGTCGAATATACTCTGAACCCGCGCCTGGTGCGCGGCCTGGACTACTACAACAAGACGGTATTTGAGTGGGTGACCGACCGGTTGGGTGCCCAGGGAACGATTTGTGCGGGTGGCCGCTACGACGGTTTGGTGGAGCAGTTTGGCGGTAAAGCCGTGCCCGGTGCAGGTTTTGCCCTGGGCATGGAGCGCCTGGTGCTGTTGCTTGAGGCGCAGACGGAAATCGCGCAGCGCGCCCCCGATATCTATGTGGTCACCGCGGGTGAGCAGGCCCAGGCCAAAGCCTTCACTGTGCTCGCACCGCTGCGTCAGGAGGGTGGTCTGCATATTGTGCAGCATTTGGGCGGCGGTAGTTTTAAGAGCCAAATGAAAAAAGCCGATAAGAGCGGTGCAAAAATCGCCTTGATTATTGGTGAGGATGAAGTGGCTCAGGGCGTTGTTACCGTCAAGCCCTTGCGCGCTGAAGGCGGTGAGCAGCAGCGCGTGACAGACAATGAATTGCAAAAAGTGTGCAGCGATTTAAGCAGCGCTGCGCAGATTTAAAAGGAGATCAATGTGGAAACCTATAGCACCGAAGAAGAACAACTGGAAGCGCTGCGTCGCTGGTGGAACGAGAACGGCAAGTCCATTATTGTCGGTGTGGTATTGGCGATTGCCTGTAGTGCGGGTTGGCAGTTCTGGCAAAAGCACAATCAGCAGCAACGCGAGGGCGCTTCGCTTATTTACCAAAAACTTTTGCAGGCTGAAGGTACAGCCAGCGCGGAACAGCAAGCCGCCAGTGCGCAACAGTTGATCGACCAGTACCCCGGTTCCAGCTACGCGCGTTTTGCCGCCATGTATTTGGCGCGCCTTGCGGTGGAGGCCGATCAACTCGGCGAAGCACAGCGCCACTTGCGCTGGGTGCTGACTAATTCACCGACCGATGACGAGCGCGATGTGGCGCAACTGCGTCTGGCACGTGTGCAGGCCGCAGCTGGCGATTACGACGCGGCGCTGAAAGTGCTGTCAAATGATAAGAGCGCAAGCTATGCCGCCTCCTATGCGATTGCCGAGGGCGATACCCTGATGATGGCAGGTCGCAAAGACGAAGCCAGACAGGCCTATGAAAAGGCGCGTTTGTTGATTGAACAGGAAGAGGGCGGGCAAGTGCCTGCGCTGCTGCAGCAAAAGCTGGATCGCCTGAACCCCGTGCCTGCGCGCACCGTGTCTGATACTGCGGGAGCATAGACCATGATGGTATTTGCGCGCGCATCTCGGGTGTTACTGGTGGCGGGTGTTGCCCTGTCCCTCAGCGCCTGTTCTTCCATGAAAGACTTTTTTTCCATAGGCCGCGACAACCCGCGCGCTCCGGTAGATTTGGAAGATATCGAAGCCACCGTTAAATTTAAAACGCTGTGGTCTACCTCGGTTGGCAACGGTCAGGGTAAAGGCTATTACCGATTAACGCCGGCGCTGGATTACGACAAGCTGTTTGTGGTGTCCGCCGATGGTGAGTTACGCGCGCTTAACAGTGCAAACGGCAAAAAGATCTGGGAGCGCGATTTGCAGAGCGCGGTTTCCGGCGGTATTGGTCTTTACGACGACAGCGTGTTTCTGGGTTTGACCGATGGGGCGATCACTCGCCTTGACGCCAGCACCGGTGCAACACTATGGACCAAGCCAGTCAGCGGTGAAATTCTCGCCGCGCCGCAAAGTGACGGCGATGTTGTTGTGATGCAGAGCTACAATGGCGAGGTGCAGGCCTTTGACTACGAGACCGGTGACACCCTGTGGACATACCAGGCGAACGTGCCGGTACTGACCCTGCGCGGTACCAGTACACCCCTGATTGAGGGAAGTCTGGTCATTGTCGGTTTTGCCAATGGCCGGGTGATGGCCTTCGATACACAAAGTGGCGCAATCAACTGGGAGTTTCGCGTGTCGCTGCCATCGGGTCGTTCCGAGATTGAGCGTATTTCTGATGTGGATGGCGCTATGCTGATTGATGGTGGCGTGTTGTATGTGGTCAATTACCAGGGCAATGTGGTCGCAGCGGATGTGGCTTCTGGGCGCAAGCTCTGGCAGTTGCCAGCTTCCTCTTTTAGCGGAGTTGCCGAGGGTTTTGGCAATGTCTATGTGGCCCAGGAAAATGGTGCGGTCATGGCGGCAGGTGCCGATGGCAGCGGTCTGAAGTGGGAGCAGGATGCCCTGGGCTGGCGTAAACTGTCGCGTCCAACGCCGGTGAGCAGCTATATCGCCGTGGGTGACTATCGCGGTTATATTCACCTCTTGTCACAGGTTGATGGCGCGATTGTCGGGCGCACCCGGGTTGATTCCGATGGCCAGCGCGCAGATATGCTCGCCGATGGGGATGTCCTGTACGTGTTCGGCAATGATGGCGAATTAAAAGCCTTGCAGGTGCAGGAGCTGGAATAAACGGCTTGCCCCGTTTATTGCCAGAGCCTGCTTTTCTTACTATGACGGAGACCCTCGCGTGAGTTTTATTCCGGTTATTGCCCTGGTGGGGCGCCCCAACGTGGGTAAATCCACCTTGTTTAATCAGCTCACGCGCTCTCGCGATGCCCTGGTTGCTGATCACGCTGGTTTGACCCGTGATCGAAAATACGGCAAAGGGCGTCTGGGCGACACGCCGTTTATCGTGATTGACACCGGCGGTATTACCGGTGGCGAGTCAGGCATCGATGGGGAGATGGCTGATCAATCCTTGGCCGCCATTGACGAGGCGGATATCGTTTTACTGCTGGTCGATGCCCGCGAGGGATTGCACGGTGTCGATGAAGAGCTGGTGCGCCGCCTGCGCCAGCGGGAAAAATCGTTTCACCTTGTGGTCAACAAAGTGGATGGCTTGGATGAGCACACCGTCGCCAGCGATTTTTACGCCCTGGGCGTTGCCGATATGCACACCATCGCCGCAGCCCACGGGCGCGGTGTGCGCAAACTGATTGACGATGTACTCGGTGAGGCGGATCGCAGCGTTGAAGAGGTCGACGCCGATGATTGGGGCGGTATCCGCGTCGCTGTGGTTGGCAGGCCGAACGTGGGTAAATCCACTCTGGTCAATCGCCTGCTGGGCGAGGAGCGCGTGGTGGTCTACGACCAGCCCGGCACCACCCGAGACAGCGTTTACATCAATTACGAACGTCACGACCAGCGCTACACCCTGATCGACACTGCCGGTGTGCGGCGGCGTAAAAATGTGAAAGAGACCGTGGAGAAGTTCTCCATTGTCAAAACCCTCAAGGCCATTGACGATGCCCAGGTGGTGGTGTTGGTCATGGATGCTCGCGAGGGTGTGGTAGACCAGGATTTGCACCTGCTCGGCCAGACCATCGACGCTGGTCGCGCGCTGGTGCTGGCAGTGAATAAGTGGGATGGCCTAGCGGACGATGATCGCGAGCAGATCAAACGGGAATTGCAGCGCCGCTTGCAGTTTATCGACTACGCCGATGTGCATTTTATATCCGCTCTGCACGGCTCCAATGTCGGCCATTTATACAGCTCTATTCACGCCGCTCACGAAAGTGCGACCAAAAAACTCTCCACCAATGAACTGACCCGTATTTTGGAAGGTGCAGTGCACGACCACGCGCCGCCAATGGTGGCCGGTCGCCGTATTAAACTGCGCTACGCCCACGCCGGTGGCCAGAATCCACCCTTGATTGTGATTCACGGTAACCAGACGGGTAAAGTGCCGACGGCTTATCAGCGCTATCTGGAAAAAATCTTCCGCCGCCATTTGCAGCTGGTCGGCACTCCTGTGCGTATCGAATTTAAAACCGGCGCCAACCCCTATGCGGACAAGCGCAACAAGCTGACTCAACGTCAAGTAGCGCGCAAACGGCGTATGATGGCCCACGTTAAAAAAGGTAAGAAAAGCCGGAAATCCTGATGCCTGACAGGGTAGAGCTTAACAGTCGCGCACAGATACAGCGCTTTGTCGGCCTGTTTTATCAGAAGCTGTTGGCGGATGAACAGCTAAAACCTGTATTTGTAGACATCGCGGGCATTGATCTTGAGCAGCACCTGCCGCGCATTGTGGATTATTGGTGCAAGCTACTGCTGAAAGAGCCGGGCTATGACCGCCATACCATGAACATCCACCGCGCCCTTCACGCCAGGCGAGCGCTTGGCGAGGCAGATTTTCAGCGCTGGCTGATGTTGTTTGAAACCACCATGGCACAGCACTTTTGCGGTGCAAATGCCGAACATGCGGTACAAATCGCCAGACGTATTGCGGCCAATATGCAAAATGCCCTGGCTTGTACGCCGTGATTTCGCGGTGCACACAGCAGTTTTGTGACTTTTCCACAGCTTAAAATTGCTCCATTTGAGGCGCTGTTATACGCTGGCACGATAGACCCTCAGCCAAGAGTACTGCGGTGAACACACAAACGCCCAACATCCCCAAGCCCGCGCAGGCGAGTGGCAAACGACATTTTTTCAACATCTTGATTCTGCTGTTAGTGGTGGGCGGTTTGTTGATATGTATGTTGTACTGGAAAGCTTACCAGTCTTTACATCGCGATATTGACAGCCACTATGCGGTAGAAACAGCCAACAAGCGAGCGCTGCTCAGTGCGGAACTGCGCAAAGTAGAAAACGTTATCGACACTCTTATTCGCAGTGAGGCGTTTGCCACGTATTTGAACAAACCCGATGCAAAGCATCTGCAACACGCCAGGCAACTGTTTGGCTTCGTCGCAGCTGAGCACCGAAACTACCTGCAAGTTCGCTATATAGACAAAGAAGGGGAGGTTTTGGTTGCTGCGGGGAGCTTACAATCTGGCAGTGTCCCCTCCGAGGAATACGACTTGATAGCCGACCTCTCAGGGGGGAGCTTTTGGTATTCGGAACTGACGCTAAGGCGCGAGGATGGCGAGATAGCGCAGCCGCAGCAGCCGATATTGCGGGTTGGTAAGGCGGTTTATCTGCACGGTTTGCCCCAGGGCGCGATGCTGATTACCCTGGATGTATCCGGTTTGCTGGACGCCCTGGTGGAGTCCATTGTGTTTGATTTAAGCCTGGTGGATGACCAGGGGCGCTATATTTACAGCAGTGAAAAGGGCAAGTCCTGGAGTGAGGCACTGGGGCGCAGTGACTCCATTTACGATAGCTATCCGGATTTAGTTTTGCGCAATAACACCGAACTCAAGCGCAAGACCTCATTTTTTAGTTCATTTTCCAGGGTGTTGCCCAACGCTCAGCAAAGTTACCTGGTGATGCACTATCGGCAGAATTTACCGCAGGCGCTACGCCGCGACTATTTTACCACCGCTTTGCTGGGTTCTGGTGTGCTTGGCTTGCTGTGTTGGTGGCTTGCGAGTCGTTTTACCCGTATGCAAGACAGTTGTCAGGAGCTGTTGCAATACTCGGATGCCCGTGCACAAATGTATTTTGGGGTGATGGACGATCATCTCTTGACCCTGGAAGTGAACAGTGAGGGGCGTATTCAAGATGTCAGCTCGGCGCTTTGCAAACGCGGCCATTACGAAAAAGCTGAGTTACGTGGCAAGCTGTACTCCTTCCTGTTAGAGGCTCCCGATCCCACCCGCAGTGCGGAGACATTGGAGAGTCTGGAGAACCCCTGGCAGTTAGAGGGCGAGGCGGTAGGGCATACGCGCAGCGGTGAGAAATTCTGGGTAAATCAAATGGTGCGCCCGGCCGAGGACGAGAACGGTAAGCCGCTGTGTTATACCCTGATATTAGACGATGTAAGCGATAAAAAAGAGCTGGAACGCCGCTCTGTTACCGATTTGCTCACCGGGCTTTCCAACCGCACAGGCCTTACCCGAGCCATGGGGCACGAGTGGCGCCTGGCGAAGCGCTATGGCACGGCGTTTTCCGTTATTTTGCTGGATTTGGATCATTTTAAGTGCGTCAACGATACCTACGGTTACAAAGCCGGTGACCAGATTCTGGTTAAAATGGCACAGCTCATGCGTTCTACACTGCGGGAGTCTGACATCTGTGGTCGCTTTGGAAGCGAAGAATTTATGGTTATTTTGCCCCATACGGATACCGCCGGCGCCAGTATGTTTGCGGAAAAACTGCGCGAGTCCGTCAGTGAGCACGATTTTGCGATCGATTCGCCTGTCACGGTGAGCATGGGCGTCAGCGGCTTCAGCAGCAGTGATACCGAGGCGGATATTCTGGCTCGCGCAGATTTAGCATTGTGCAAAGCCAAAGAAAGTGGTGGTAACATAGTGGTTTCGGAGCACAGCGCCTAAGCTTTTGTGAGTTAACCATGAATGATGCTATCAAAGCCCTATTGACCACGCGCCGCAGTGTTCGTGCGTTTTTGCCCAAACCCGTTGCGCGCGAAGTGCTTGAGCAGGTGTTGACTCTGGCTGCCTGCACGCCCTCGAACTGTAACACCCAACCCTGGCTCATCCATGTTGTCTCTGGTGAGCCCTTAGAAGCGCTGCGCAAAGAGCTGCCCAAGCGCTTTGCACAGAACGATTTGAGTCTGGACTATCCCTACAGCGGCGTCTATGAGGGTGTCTATAAACAGCGTCAGTACGCTTCTGCACAGGCGCTGTACGCGGCGCAGGGTATTGAGCGAGGCGATAAAGACGCGCGCAGAGCATCGTTTATGCGTAATTTTGAGTTTTTCGGCGCGCCGCATGTGGCGTTTATTTTTATGCCCGCAGCGTTTGGCATACGTGAGGCCGCCGATGTGGGCATGTATATACAGACGCTTTTACTCGCCATGCACGGCGCGGGTCTGGGCGCATGTCCGCAGACTTCCCTGGGCTTTCTCAGCGACCCCGTGCGCGAACAGCTAGACATCGATACAGACGAGAAATTGCTAATCGGCATATCCTTTGGCTACCCGGACCCACACGCGCCCGTTAACCGATGCCAGACCGAGCGCGCTGCGATGGCAGAAAATGTGCGGTTTTATGGTTAGTCCGGACATTCCATTTACCGGCAAAACATCCGGGCTAACCCGGA
>PDSN01000081.1 GCA_002748505.1 Gammaproteobacteria bacterium
AATCCAAACCGAAATAATGCCATGATTAAACCCAACAAGTTTTATATCACGCTGGTCCTGGCAGCCTCTTCAGTCGCCATTGCAGACGAACCGGATCCGAAGCTGGAATTTGAACAAACAGCCCCGGCACAATTCCTTCTGGACTGGCAAGGTGAGCCCGGATGGACGTATTTTATCCAAGTTTCCACCGATCTCCAATCTTGGATGTATGTGCCGGAAATGACTTGGGGCGCAAACCATGATCCGTATGTATTTTCCCCGGTAAACGGGACAGGTCAGCTCATACCCAAATTTTTCACACGTTTGCGGATGAGTGACATCCCGGTTGCGGACTTAGAAGATGCGAAAAACTCGGACTTTGACAATGACGGGGTATCTAACATGGACGAGCTCCAAGCTGGCACAGATCCCTTTGCTTTTGTCGATACCGATATGGATTCGCTGCCGGACGCATGGGAGATGGAGCAGTTTGGAGATCTGGACGAGGACGCGGATGGTGACAGCGACAATGACGGGATCAAAAATTTTGACGAGCTCCGCTATCACTTGGACGCCAACTCCAACGATGCGGACGCATCCGGGAGCAAACTGACATTCTCCTACGACGGGGATGTTTTTACGGGGCTTACCATTACCACGGGAGAGACCCTCACTTTTACCTACGACGAGAACCTTAACATACTCAGCACTGCCAAAAGCCAATGAAAACCACAGCCATCCTGTTCGTTTTAGCCCTCGCTGCCGGGGGTGTCCTGGCCCAATCTCCCACTAGGTGGTTCGGGCCCGCAGACTTTCCGGTTCAGCTTGTGCCGCCTGCCCAGCCCGGGAAAACCGTTCCGCAGTCGAAATCCACGTCTACCTACAGTGACCCCAACAATTGGAACATCGCCATGGACTACGCCAATGCTGTGGCCGTCGCTTCTCCTGTCCCGGACGAGATAGTGGAGCTTGCCAAGGGGCTGGATCATGACCCGCTCCGTATCTACAACTACGTGCTGACCCATTTTGACTACCAGCCATACTGGGGAAGCCTCAAGGGCTACGAGCGGACATACTATGACCAAGCGGGCAACGATACGGATTTGTGCTCCCTGCTCAAGGTTCTTCTGGAAGAGTCAGGGTATTCTCCCGAATTTGTTGAAGGCTGGATGGCCATACCCCTGGAGGACGCCGCCAGATGGCTAAAGACAAAAGAAGGGCTTCCTTTTAACAATCCAAGTGACCCGGGTTGGAGTGATGCCGCGCAAGCAGTTTTTACCGCTCTGTCATCGGGAGGGATTTATGTTGATCCACACTCTGTATGGAGCCATTCCAAAATTGCCCTGCGTGTTTACCGCACCCTGCTTAAGGTCAATATCGGGGGAACCATCTATCATCTTGATCCCTGCTTCAAAAACTATGGGAGAATTTCCCCTGAATGGGACACAGCGGACTTGGCGGCCATTACAGGGTACAGCCGGTCCAGTTTCCTCTCTGCACTCGGGGGGACACCTGTCGCGCATGGCTACAAGAATTTCAATGAAACGGCGGTGCGCGGGCTTCTCTCTGGCTACACCACAAACCTTGTCAACAAGATCCAGGCAGACTACCGGGGCAAGTTCCTTGATGAGCTCACCGGAGGATACCGCCTCCAGGAAGTGGCGGCCGAAACACTTCCACAGCAACCCAATTACGGATTTACCCAGAATGGTGCTGCCACAACAGAGGTTCCTGCACACCGCAAGCACTACATGCGGGTGAAGTTTGGGACGATCGACAAAGTGTTTGCCACATCGGATGTGGCGGCAAAACGCCTCTACTTTACTTTTACGGACAACGGGCGGGCTGAGCTGTATCTGGATGACAACAAAATTGCCGAGGAGGCTTCCGCAGGATCTCCTTCGGACAAAATACTGCTGTCCGTGGATCACCCCTTCCACAGCAATGCCGATATTTTTGATTTCTCTGGTTCGGAGCTGGCCAACAACGGTCGGAACGCTGTTGTGACGGAAATCCCGAAAGCCTTTGCCCCGACGTTCCATGACCGCTGGTATAACCGTTTGCGGGAGGAGATATCCGAGCTCAAGGAGCAGGGTGTCAGCGAAATTGACCCGAGAATTTTGTCCCGCTCACTGGAAATGCATGGCTTTTCGTTCATCGTCCAGAGAGTGGGATACCTCAATCTTTGCCATTCTCTTTCAGACGGCGGGCAGTCATACTTGCTGCACGACCTTGGGTTGTGCTTCCAGCGGAATTCCTACGGTATCGACTGGATACTCTCCGCAGGCGCCACATATGGTGATGAATACTGGGCAAACCAGATAGCGGAATGGAGGAAGATCCAGGGAGCGTGGAGTTTCTTCTGCAGTGCCTTGGAACATGGCGTGATTGACCAGATGCAGGGGGCTCCGGGTGGTGTCTCCACGGTCAGGGGCTTCAGCTTTGCCAACGCACAAGGGCAAGACATACTTTTTGCAACGGACGCCAATTATTATGCGGTTCGTTCCCTGCTCGCGTCAGGCGGCTGGACCAGTCTCCAACTTGCCCTTCTGGACAGCCAGTTCAACCCCGG
>PDSN01000124.1 GCA_002748505.1 Gammaproteobacteria bacterium
ATCAACAAACTGCGTTTGACCATGGAAAAAGACAGCGCACACACGCTGTTGCCGCAAGAACACGGTTTACTGCTTAAATTTGGCGGTGATTATAAAATCGTAAAAATCGCGGATATTATCCGTTTTGAGTCGGTGGGTAACCATGTAGCAATTTATACGGCCTATGGTAAAACGTATTTACATATGGCGCTTAGTAAAGTAGAGCAAAAGCTTGATCCAAAGTATTTTGTTAAAGCCAGTCGCAGCGATATTGTCCGTATCAGCGCCATTGACAGGATCGAGCCGGGGGTGGCGGCGGGAACTCTGTTGATGGTCTTAAAAAACGGCGATGAGGTTGATGTCAGTCGCCGTCAGGCCGCGAGTATTCGGCAGTTTTTTAGTTGGTAGTTTTTTCAAGTGGCTGAACCCTCTGGTTTACCGAACAAGTTGAGCATGGTCGACCGACTGCATGTAAGAAAACCGATAGAAATGTTACAGTTCGCTGAAATCACGAGACTGAGAGGGTGACGACGTGACTGCAACAACTGAATCCACACGCCGCGAGGTTCGCGCGGCGCTGTGTCCGCCAGAGCCTCAGGTCATGGCGGATCTTATCGACAATAACGCACTTGATGATGCCCAGCGTCAGGCGGTGCTCGCTTCCGCTATTGATCTGGTCAAGCGCTGTCGCGCCGATTCTGATCGGGCGGGCACATTGGATGCTTTTTTGCAGGAGTTTGGTCTGTCCAACAAGGAGGGCATTGCGCTGATGTGCCTCGCCGAATCCCTGTTGCGTGTGCCCGATGAGGACACGGCTGACCGCCTGATTGCGGAGAAAATTCACTCCGGTGATTGGGCGTCCCACAAGGGCAAGTCCGGTTCGCGCTTTGTGAACGCATCGGTGTGGGGTTTGATGCTGACCGGGCGCATGGTCATGCTGGACGATGATGTCACTGGCAATACCGGCTCGTGGATGAAAAAACTGGTCAGCTCCCTGGGTGAGCCGGTGGTGCGGCGTGCAATTTTACAGGCCATGCGGATTATGGGTGGCCAGTATGTACTCGGGCGCAGCATTTCCGAGGCGATTAAAAAAGGCATTGCGGGCAATGTCCCCGGCACCCGTTTTTCCTTCGATATGTTAGGTGAGGGCGCGCGCACCGACGAAGACGCCCGCCGCTATCACGCCGCCTACGCCGAGGCCATTACTGAAATTGTTAAGGGTCGCCGCGGGGGCGATGAGGTGCAGGCCGATGGTATCTCGGTCAAGCTCTCGGCGCTGCATCCGCGCTATGCCTATCGGCAGCACCACCGGGTAATGCAGGAATTGCTGCCGCGGGTGAAGTCATTGGCGCTGATGGCCAAAGAGGGTGATATTGGGTTTAGTATCGACGCCGAGGAAGCTGATCGCCTGGATATCGAACTGGACATTTTTGAACATCTCGCCCACGACCCGGACTTGTCCGGTTGGAACGGACTGGGTTTTGTTTTGCAGGCCTACCAAAAGCGCGCGCTGGCGGTTGCCCGCTGGCTGATCGCGCTGGCCAAAGAGAGTAAACGTCGCCTTATGGTGCGCCTGGTCAAAGGGGCCTACTGGGACGGCGAGATCAAGCACGCGCAAGAGCTGGGCTTTGACGATTATCCGGTGTTTACCCGCAAATGCCATGCGGATGTGTCCTATCAGGTCTGCGCCCAGGTGCTGCTGTCCGATCAGCAGGCGATTTTCCCCCAATTTGCGACGCATAATGCGCATACGGTTGCCTTGATTCAGCATATGACTCAAGACGGCAAACAGTTTGAATTTCAGCGCTTACACGGTATGGGGCAATTGCTGTATCAAAAGGTGCAGGAAGCGTCGCCCCATACGGCTGTGCGGGTTTACGCTCCCGTGGGTAATCACCGCGATTTATTGCCTTATCTGGTGCGTCGCCTGTTGGAAAATGGCGCCAACAGTTCTTTCGTAAACCGCTTTCTGGAAGCGAAAGTGCCGCCCGAGGAACTGCTTAAAGACCCCATCGACGAAACCCTGTCCTATCCCGAAGCTCGCCACAGTCGCATTCCTCTGCCCGCAGACCTTTACAAGGGCGAGCCGCGCCCGTGGCACAATGCAAAGGGTATCGACCTGGCCGATCCGGTCTCCGTGGCGGCGCTGTACACCGGCATGGAACAGGTCTGGCAGAATCAGTACCGTGCTGCGCCGATAGTGAGCGGCAAGTGGCTTACTGGGCCACGTCAAAGTGTGTTCAGCCCGGCGAATACGCAGCGTGAAGTGGGTACGGTGGTGTCATCGAGTCCCGAGGCCATAGCGCAGGCATTGGATGCGGCGCATCGCGCGCAAGCGGCCTGGGATAATACCGACGTGGCGCAGCGCGCACAGGTGCTGGAAAAAGCCGCAGCCTTGTTTGAGACGCACAGCTATGAGTTGATGGCGATTATTGTCGCAGAGGCGGGGCGCACGGTGGACGATGCGCTGTCTGAAGTGCGCGAGGCGGTGGATTTCTGCCATTACTACGCGGCGCAGGCGCGCGCCGGTTTTGCAAAACAGGATTTACCCGGGCCCACCGGTGAGATCAACGAATTAACTTTGCACGGTCGCGGCACCTTTTTGTGTATCAGCCCCTGGAACTTTCCTTTAGCGATTTTCGTGGGGCAGGTGGTAGCTGCGCTGGTGGCCGGTAACAGTGTGATAGCCAAGCCCGCTGAGCAAACGCCGCTGATTGCCGCGCAGGCGGTGACGCTGCTGCACCAGGCCGGTGTACCTGAGGATGTGTTGCATCTGCTGCCCGGTGATGGCGCGACAGTAGGTGGTGCGCTGGTGGCGGATGAACGCATCAGCGGTGTCTGTTTTACCGGCTCCACCAGTACCGCGAAACTGATTAACCGCCAGCTCGCCGAGCGCGAGGGGCCGATTGTGCCCCTGATTGCAGAAACCGGCGGTTTGAACGTGATGCTGGTGGACGCCACCGCCCTACCGGAGCAGGTGGTAGATGATGCGGTAAGTTCCGCCTTTCAAAGTGCAGGGCAGCGCTGTAGCGCGCTGCGAGTCATGTTCCTGCAAGAAGACATTGCCGACAATGTCATTCACATGCTCAGTGGTGCGATGGCGGAATTGACCATCGACGATCCGGCGCAACTGAGCACGGATGTGGGGCCGGTGATTGATTCCGAGGCCAAACAGATGCTGGAGCGTCACGACCAGCGTATGCGCAGCGAGGCCAAACTCATAGCGGCTTGCGCCTTACATACCCACGCGGGTACGTATTTTTCGCCGCGCGCCTTTGAAATAGAGCGATTATCGCAATTACCCGAGGAAGTGTTCGGGCCTGTTTTGCACATCATTCGCTATAAAGTGTCCGAGCTGCCGCAGGTGCTTGCCGACATTAACGCCTCGGGCTACGGCCTGACCCTGGGGGTTCACAGCCGTATTGACGGTTTTGCCCAAGACGTGTTCAACGCAACCAGAGTGGGCAATACCTATATCAACCGCAATATGGTAGGCGCGGTGCCGGGGGTGAATCCCTTTGGCGGGCAGGGCCTGTCCGGCACTGGCCCCAAGGCGGGCGGGCCGCATTATTTGCAGCGTTTTGCCACCGAGCGTACGCGCACGGATAACGTGGTTGCCAAAGGTGGGAATACCCAGCTTTTTAGCCTTAGCGAATAGGGTTGGCGGGTTGTTTGTGGTATGATGCCCGTCTCTGGATAGCAGCGCCCGTGCGGCGCTGTTTTTTTATTTACACGCGTTACACTACTGCACTTCGGCGTTATGCAAAAGTTATTGATTGTGCTGTTCGCGCTGCTGTCATTGACGGCGGACGCGCAAGCGCCACGCCCTAATATTATTCACATTCTGGCGGACGACCTGGGTTACGGTGAGCTCGGTGCCTTCGGGCAGAAAAAAATTCGTACCCCGCATATCGATCAACTCGCCCGCGAAGGTCTGCGCCTCGATCGCCACTACGCGGGCAGCGCCTTGTGCTCCCCCTCACGCTACGCCTTTATGACCGGACGTCACGCGGGTAGCACCGGGGTGTCGGGTAATGGCTACAACGTGCTGCCCAAAAATACCATCACCGTGGCGCGGCTGTTGCAGCAGGCGGGTTACTATACGATTTTTGCGGGCAAATGGGCGCTGGGTGTGCCCGGCAGCAGCGGTGATCCCTTAAAGCAGGGTTTTGACCAGTGGTATGGCTACAGTAATCAGGGGGATGCCCACGATTACTACCCCGAGCATCTTTACGAAAACGGCAGGCGGGTCAAACTGCCCGGCAACCAAACCTCCAACCGGGCGCGCGTGGCGAAAGCCGCCGTTACTTATGCGCCACTATCCATAGAAAGCTGGGCCTTGGAAACCCTGGCGCAACAACATCGCCGTGCGCCACAGCAGCCGATTTATTTGCAGTTCGATGTCACCTTGCCGCATTTAAACAATGAGCTGGCGGCGATTGACGGTGTTGGTGCGCAGTACCCTGGGCCGGCGCGCTATCGGGGCGAGGCCTGGCCAGAGGAAATGCGCGGTTATGCGGAAATGGTCAGTCAACTGGATGACAGTCTTGGCCGCCTGGTGGCCATGCTTAAGCGACAGGGCATGGCTGATAACACGGTGTTGATTTTTTCATCCGACAACGGCCCTACCGGCGTGCGCGGGCTTGCAAACCTCGGGTTTTTTCAGGCGAGTGGCGCCTTGAAAGGTTTGAAGGGCATGGCCCTGGAAGGGGGGATTCGCGTACCCACTGTGGTGTGGTGGCCGGGACATATTAAAGCGGGTGGTCAGTCAGAGTCGCCCTCGGCATTTTGGGATATGCTGCCGACTTTTGCCGCACTTGCCGGCGTGAAAAGCCCGGCGAGCGATGGCGTTTCGCAGTTGCCACTTTGGTTAGAGGGTAAGCCGCCAAAGCGCGAAAAACCCCTGTACTGGCGCATGAAAAACTGGCGGGCGGTCATGGATGGCGATTACAAATGGCTGCGCTTTGACGGCGATGGCAGCTCGGTGGAGCGTTTGTACGATGTTCGCAATGACCCCGGTGAAAAACAGGATTTAAAAAACCAGAAACCCGCGGTTTTTAAGCGTTTACGCGCATTGGCGCAGCACGAGGAAGACAAGGAGAAGCGGTAATGAAAGTGGTAAGCCCCGGCAGCGTTGGGGTCAATGGGGCACAGCTTGCGCGTGTTTCACAGTATTTGCGGGATCACTATGTCAACGCCGGGCGCTACCCTGGCACGGCCACTTTACTGGCGCGACGCGGTGAGCTGTGTTTTTACGACGTGCAGGGCATGGCTGATATCGAGCGGCAAACACCGCTGGCACAAGACAGTATTTTTCGCATCTATTCGATGACCAAGCCGGTAAGTTCAGTAGCGTTGATGATGTTATTTGAACGGGGATTATTTTCCCTGCACGATCCGGTTTCTCGCTATATTCCCCAGTTCAAAAATCTGCGTGTGCACAAAACCGGTGTATGGCCCGATTTTATTACCGTGCCCTGTCAGCGGGAGATGAACATTGCCGATTTGCTCAGCCACCAGGCGGGCCTGACCTATGATTTTATGCGCGCAAACAACATCGACAGCGCCTATCGCAAGTTGGGTGTCGGGCGCCCCGCGCCAGGATATACACTTGATACCATGATCGAGCAGTTGGCCGAATTACCCCTGGCGTATCAGCCTGGTTCCTGCTGGAATTATTCTGTGGCGACCGACGTTGTGGGTTATCTCGTACAAGTATTGGCGGACATGCCTCTGCCCGATTTTTTGCACAAAACTATTTTTGAGCCTTTGGATATGCGTGATACAGGGTTTACCATTGCGCCTGAAAAAGTGCAGCGTTTGACGTCCTGCTACAGTTTTGATGCGGAGCAAAAAATGGTTTTGCAGGACGATGGCCAAAACAGCGACTACGCCGCCAGGGAGTATTATTCCGGCGGCGGTGGGCTGCTGTCGACCATGCACGATTATTATCGTTTTTGCCAGATGTTGTTGGCGGGCGGTACCCTGGATGGTCAGCGTATACTCGGTTCGCGTACGCTTGCCCTGATGACGCGCAATCATTTGCCTGGCGGCGCGGATTTAACCGGACATGCGGTGGGCTCTTTCAGTGAAACAACCTACGAGGGCGTGGGTTTTGGTTTGGGCTTTGCGCGGCGTATTGATGCCGCCGCGCAGGGTTCTCCGGCTTCGGAGGGCGTTTTTTCCTGGGGCGGCATGGCCGGCACTGCTTTTTGGGTTGATCCTGTTGAGCAACTGGTGCTCATTTTTATGACCCAGTTGATCCCGTCCAGTACCTATCCAATTCGCAGCACTTTGGAAAACATGATTTACGCGGCACTGGACGATTGAGCGATATGGCAAAGACTTCCAAAGGCGTTACCCCAATTATTACCCGCGCGGGCTTTGAAGCTCTGCGGCAGGAGCTTGATACCCTGTGGCGCGTCGAACGCCCCGACGTGACTAAAAAAGTGAGTTGGGCCGCATCGCTTGGTGATCGCAGCGAAAATGCCGATTATCAATACAACAAAAAACGCCTGCGCGAAATTGACCGTCGTGTGCGTTATTTGCGCAAGTGTATAGAGAATTATCAGGTCGTCGATTATTCTCCACAGCAAGAGGGCAAGGTGTTTTTCGGCGCCTGGGTTAGCGTAGAAAACGAGGCAGGTGATGAACGCCGGTTTCGCATTGTGGGCAGCGAGGAAATCTACGCTAACAAGCACTACATTTCTATCGATTCGCCGATGGCTCGGGCACTGTTGAAAAAACAGGTGGACGACGAGGCTGTTGTGCGCACGCCCGAAGGTGATGTGCACTGGTGGATTGTCGATATACATTATGAAAAACCCAGTGAGGATTAAATCATGCGTTTATTTGTTGTTCTTGTCGGTTTACTACTGGCGCTCAATGCGGCTGCGGAGTCATCAGGCGGTGACAAGAACTGCGTTGATTTTGCCCAGCCGCTTCAGCAAGGGGTGTTTACCTGGGCAAAGGTGGCACCGGGCAGCGTGGTGCTTCTCAATGGTGAAGCACTGGATGTACTCGACAATGGCTGGTTTTTGCTCGGTTTTAGCCGCAATGCCAAGAAAACAGCGCTGCTTGAGATCAGTGGTCCGCAAAAATGTCATCAGCGCTTGCATATCGCGTCTCGGGATTACCATATTTCCCGCGTAGAAGGCGTACCCAAACGCACGGTAACGCCCTCAAAAGAACATTTGGATCGCATCGCCCGCGAGCGCAAACTGGTGCGCGCGGCCAAAGCGCAGCGTCTGCGCCGGCCTGATTTGATACAGGCCGTCATCGATGGGCTGCAGTGGCCGCTCATGGGTCGTATCTCCGGCGTTTACGGTAGTCAGCGTTTCTACAATGGTGTGCCAGGTAACCCGCACTACGGTGTCGATGTGGCAAGGCCCACCGGCACGCCGGTGCTCGCGCCGGGGCCTGGGGTGATTACCCTGGCCGAGCCAGATCTGTTCTTCTCTGGTGGCACGGTTATTCTGGATCACGGCTACGGCCTGTCTTCCAGCTTTTTGCATATGAGCAAGGTGCTGGTGGAGGTGGGCCAGGAAGTGAAAACCGGCGCAGTGATCGGTGAAGTCGGTGCCACAGGTCGCGCCACCGGCCCCCATCTGGATTGGCGTATGAGCTGGCGCAACCGCCGCGTCGACCCACAACTGCTGGTGCCGCCGATGCCAGAACCCGCGCAGCGATGAGTATCGCAACACGGCCCAAAAACAAGGTATACTTGCAGGCTTTCACAAAATCTTTTGGTTGTAGAGCATGATTGACGATAAGTTGCTGAGCATTTTAGTGTGCCCCGTAAGCAAAGCGCCACTTGAATATGATAAGGAAAACAACGAGTTACTTTGTAAGGCCAGTGGTTTGGCCTACCCCGTGCGCGACGGTATTCCGGTGATGCTGGAGAGCGAAGCGCGGCACATGACCGCTGACGAAAAGCTGGGGTGAGTGATGAGCACGGTATTTAGCAAAATTATCAACGGTGAATTACCCGCCGATAAGCTCCACGAAGATGAGCACTGTATTGTCATTCGCGATATCAACCCTCAGGCACCGGTACATCTTTTGATTATTCCGCGTCGGGAAATTCCCCGCCTGGTGGACGCCACCCAGGACGATCAGGCCTTACTGGGGCATTTGATGCTGGTGGCGAGTAAAATGGCCGTGCAATTAGGTGTGCAAGAGGCTTTCCGTTTGGTGCTGAACAACGGCGAAAGTGCAGGGCAAACGGTGTTTCACGTACACATGCATCTGCTGGCTGGGCAGGCTTTTCCCGAGCGGTCTCTGGCTTCGTAAACCCACAAAACCTTCTATCGACGCCGCACAGGCGGCGTTTTTTATGTGAGATATACCATGAAAACCGTAGAGATTCGCGAAGCGTTTCTGCGCTACTTTGAGGAACAGGGACACCAGCGTGTGCCCAGCAGTTCTTTGGTGCCGAACAACGACCCTACCTTGCTGTTTACCAATGCGGGTATGAATCAGTTTAAAGATACGTTTTTAGGCACGGATCCGCGCTCCTACAATCGCGCCACTTCCAGTCAGCGCTGTGTGCGCGCCGGTGGCAAGCACAACGATTTAGAAAACGTGGGTTACACCGCGCGTCACCACACTTTTTTTGAAATGCTGGGTAATTTCAGTTTTGGTGATTATTTCAAACGCGAAGCCATCAAATTTGCCTGGGATTTTTTAACTGAGGTGCTCGGCTTGCCCGAAGAACGCCTGTGGGTGACAGTGCATGTCTCTGACGATGAGGCGGCATCGATCTGGCTGGATGAAATGAAAGTCAACCCCGAGCGGTTTTCCCGTTTGGATGAAGACAATTTTTGGCAAATGGGCGATACCGGCCCCTGTGGGCCTTGCTCAGAAGTATTTTATGACCACGGCCCGGATGTGCCCGGTGGCCCGCCCGGCAGTGAAAACGACGATTTAGATCGCTATATTGAGATCTGGAATCTGGTCTTTATGCAATATAACCGCGATGCCAGTGGCCATATGGCGCCACTGCCTCACCCATCGGTGGATACCGGCATGGGACTTGAGCGCATCGCGGCGGTAATGCAAGACGTGCACAGCAACTACGAAATTGACCTGTTTCAGGCTTTAATTAAGGCCGCAGCCGACATCCTGGGTGTACAGGATTTACAACACAGTTCACTGCGGGTGATTGTCGATCATATTCGCTCCTGCGCATTTTTAATTGCCGACGGCGTGATGCCCGGCAATGAGGGTCGCGGTTACGTGTTGCGCCGCATTATTCGCCGCGCGGTTCGCCACGGAAATAAACTGGGTGCAAAACAGCCGTTTTTCTACAAGCTGGTAGCGGAGCTGGCCGCGCAAATGGCTGCGGCGTATCCAGAACTCGAAACACAACGAGCCAATATCGAAAAAGTGCTGCTTGCGGAAGAGCAGCAGTTCGCCAAAACCCTGGATAAGGGTATGGCGCTGCTGTCGCAGGTGATTGAAGAGTTAGACGGCGATACCATCCCCGGCGATGTGATTTTCAAGCTGTATGACACCCACGGTTTTCCAGTGGATTTAACCGGCGATATCGCCCGCGAGCGCGGTTTGGCATTGGATATTCCCGGTTACGATCAGGCCATGGCAGAGCAGCGCCTGCATTCCCAGGAAGCGGGCAGCTTCAAGGTGGATTACAACGATGTGTTGAAGCTCGATGGCGCCACGGAGTTTACCGGCTATGGGGATTTGGACGGCGAGGCCACGGTGGTGGCGCTGCTGCGCGACGGCGAGCCCTGTGACGTGCTGGCCGCCTCATCAAAGGGTGTGGTCGTGCTTGATCGCACACCGTTTTATGCCGAATCCGGCGGGCAGGTGGGCGACAGCGGTTATCTGCAAAACACCTCGGTGGTGATGCAGGTGTCCGATACCACCAAGGCCAGCGCTCACCATTTGCATCACGTGCTCGTGGAATCGGGTGAGGTTCATGTCGGTGATGTGCTGACCGCCAAGGTTAACAGTGAGGTGCGCGGTGCGATTCGTTTAAACCACTCTGCCACCCATTTATTACACGCCGCATTGCGGGAAATTCTCGGCGATCACGTGCTGCAAAAAGGCTCGCTGGTCGATGCCAACCGCCTGCGTTTTGATTTTACCCACCCCGAGGCGGTGGATACCGAGACGCTGGCACAGGTGGAGCTGCGCGTCAACGAACAGGTGCGCGCCAATACGCCGATTGCCACCGAGTTGATGGCGATGGATAAAGCCATTGAATCCGGTGCGATGGCGCTGTTTGGCGAAAAGTACGACGATGAAGTGCGCGTACTGACAATGGGTGCAAATCGCTTCTCGGTGGAACTGTGCGGCGGCACCCATGCTAACCGCACCGGTGATATCGGCCTGTTTCGCATTGTCTCGGAATCCGGCGTGGCCGCCGGGGTGCGTCGTATCGAAGCGGTAACCGGCAGCGGCGCACTGGCGGTATTACATCGTCAAGACAGAGAATTGCGCGAGACCTGTGAGCTGGTGAAAGCCCGTCCCGACACCCTGTCTGCCAAGGTGTTAATGCTGCGCGATCACGCCCGCGAGCAGGAAAAAGCCCTGGAGCAGTTAAAGCATAAGCTCGCCGCAGCGGCGGGCGATGATCTCGGCAGTCGGGCGGTGGATGTGGCAGGCTGCAAAGTGCTGGCCGCACGTTTGGATGGTGTCGACCCGAAATCCCTGCGCGATACCGTCGATCAGTTAAAAAACAAACTGGGCGAAGCGGTGATTTTCCTGGCAGCGGTGAATGGCGAAAAAATAGCGCTGATCGCCGGTGTTACCAAGTCACTGTGTTCTGAGATCAAAGCGGGGGATTTAATGCGGCATTTCGCCACCAAATTAGGCGGTAAAGGCGGCGGTCGACCCGATATGGCGCAAGGTGGTGGCAGTGATGTGGCGGCGCTGGATGCGGTGCTGGCGGAAGTGCCCGGCTGGGTCGAGCAGCAGCGGTCGTGAGGTATTCACACATCATTTTTTGCTCAGCTTTAATTCACCGCGTCTTTGGTGTTAAATAGATACTTCTTATTTTTTCCCGAGTCGGGCTTGTGATTGAGTTAAGCAGCAGATGAGTTTGATTGTACAAAAATTTGGCGGTACTTCTGTAGGCAGTGTTGAACGTATAGAAGCGGTGGCGGATAAAGTGGCGGGTTTTGCCGAGCTGGGTCACCAGATCGTGGTTGTGGTGTCGGCAATGAGCGGTGAAACCAACCGTTTAATCGGTCTTGCCAAAGAGATTCAAGAGAACCCGGTTGCGCGTGAGTTAGATGTGCTGGTTTCTACGGGTGAGCAGGTCACCACGGCTTTGTTATCCATGGCGCTTGCCAAGCGCAAGGTGCCAGCGCGTTCCTACAATGGTTCGCAGGTGCGTATTCTTACCGATGAAGCCCACACCAAAGCACGTATTCGCAAGATTGACGACCACCGCATTCGCGCAGATTTGGAGGCGGGACGAGTGGTCGTCGTTGCGGGCTTTCAAGGGGCGGATGAACACGGCAATATCACGACTCTGGGGCGCGGCGGCTCAGACACCACCGCAGTGGCGCTGGCGGCGGCGCTCAAAGCCGATGAATGCCAGATCTACACTGACGTGGACGGCGTTTACACTACCGATCCGCGTGTGGTAGCAGAGGCGCGGCGGCTAGAGCAGATTACCTTTGAAGAGATGCTGGAAATGGCCAGCATGGGCTCAAAGGTGTTGCAAATACGCTCTGTGGAATTTGCTGGAAAGTACAATGTACCCCTGCGTGTGCTGCACAGTTTTAAAGAAGGCCCGGGCACACTGATTACCTTAGAGGAACCCGACAGTATGGAAACACCAACCATTGCCGGTATTGCGTTTAATCGCGATGAAGCGAAACTGACTATTCTCGGTGTGCCGGATATGCCGGGAGTCGCCTATAAAATTCTCGGCCCGATTGGCGATGCCAATATTGAAGTGGACGTAATTATTCAGAATATGTCTGAAGATAATACGACCAATTTCACGTTTACCGTGTCGCGCAGTGAACTGCCGCGCGCGCAAGCCATTTTAGAGCGCACCGCTGGCGAGTTGCGTGCCAGGGAAGTGCGCGCTGATAATAAAATCGCCAAAGTCTCGGTTGTCGGCGTGGGTATGCGTTCCCACGCGGGCGTCGCCAGTCAGATGTTCGCCGCACTGGCTGAGGTGGGTATCAATATCCAGATGATTACCACCTCGGAGATTAAAATTTCCGTAATTGTGGATGAAAAATACCTGGAATTGGCGGTGCGAGCGCTGCATTCTTCGTTTGGACTGGAAAAAGAACCCATTGATGAGGCCGCAGCATAGGCCTCAGGGTTAACTCCACAGACGTTTCGTCAAAAGCGGTCACTTGATAAAAATAAAAGATTTGTTTGTAATTTCGTGGTATTATTCACCTTTCTGTTATCAGAGCTGCGGTAACAAAAACGACGAAACACGTGGCAAGCTGTCAAAGGGGCAGGCATAGTCTCAAACGGGGTTTTCTAACATGTTGATTTTAACGCGTCGAGTGGGTGAGTCTTTGATGGTGGGAGATGATATCAAAGTCACTTTTCTGGGCATTAAAGGTAACCAGGTGCGCCTGGGAGTGAACGCTCCGCGTGATGTTGCCGTACACCGTGAAGAAGTCTACAAGCGTATTCAAGACGACCAAAACCATGAGGGAGACGCAGAAAACGACGGATAAGCCCTTTGTTTTTTGCACAGTTGTGGTATCATGCCGCGCCTGTTAGTTGGAGATCGCTAAGTTCTCCTGCGACACACCCCGGAGAGCTGGCCGAGTGGCTGAAGGCGCACCCCTGCTAAGGGTGTATAGGTTAACCCCTATCGAGGGTTCGAATCCCTCGCTCTCCGCCATATCAAAAAGAGTCCTCCTGTGGGCTCTTTTTTTTGCCTGCACCTTACCCCTGCGGTGCTGTCGTGAACATTTTCCCGAAAATTCCATTTACTGGTGAAATATCCGGCCAACCCGGATAAATACCCCGTGGCGGTGCGTTTGGGCCTGTTCAGGCGTACAATGCGGTGGTGATTTTTGGGTTCAGGAAGGCTCAACATGAAAGCACTGCTTAAAAAAGAAGCGAGCAAAGGTATCTGGCTGGACGATGTCGCCATGCCGACGGTGGGCATCAACGATGTCCTGATAAAAGTTAAGCGCACCGCGATTTGTGGCACGGATATGCATATCTATCAGTGGGATGAGTGGGCGCAAAAAACGATTCCGGTGCCCATGGTGGTCGGGCATGAGTTTGTCGGTGAGATTGTCGAGGTAGGTTCCAACGTCAACGACTTTCACCCAGGGCAGATCGTCTCCGGCGAAGGGCATGTGGTTTGCGGGCG
>PDSN01000125.1 GCA_002748505.1 Gammaproteobacteria bacterium
ATGCTAAGCTGCAATTATCTCAATGAACCGCCGTATACGGATCCGTACGTACGGTGGTGTGGGAGGTGGCAGCAGTAATGCTGCCACCTACCCGATCCTGAAATATCCTGGCTCGTTTTCCTGTTGCCCGGCTTCTATTGCATGCGGCCAGATAGTAGACTGAAAATTCGATAATTGTTGACAATGGAGCGCTCTATGGCTGCAGCTCTTGGAGGGCGAGCCTGGCCACTGCTTGGGTCTTTTTTTCTCTTACTGAGTCTGGGGTGGTTTTTATCACGTCTTTTTGGTGTTGAGATTGATACGAGCGTAACTGAGCGTGATGCCGTCGCGGCGGGGCCGCCCAATATTTTATTATTGGTCGCCGATGATTTGGGTTATAACGATACCAGTGCGTTTGGTGCTACCGGTATAGCAACGCCTGCACTTGAAGACATCGCGCGGCAGGGTGTCAGCTTTCGACGACACTACGCCCATGCCACCTGTACCCCCAGTCGGGTAGCTCTGCTGACAGGCCGACACGCCGAGCGTTTTGGTTTTCGCCATGATGGGATGGAAATTCCTCTTGAGATTGTGACCCTGCCGGAGGCGTTGCGCTCCAATGGTTACAGTACGCACTTGGTTGGCAAGTGGCACGCGGGCGAAATGCGTGAACAGAGCCTACCGCTGGCGCAGGGCTTCGATAGTTATTTTGGATTTCACAACCAGTGGGCCCTGGCGGCGCAGTTGCCACGCGGAGAATATGCTTACGTAAAACCCACCTATATCAACCCCCTGTTGCGGGAAGGGCATGCCGAGCCAATACAGCATCAGGGACACTTGACCGATATCCTCGGTGAGCGTACGCAAGCCATTATAAAATCCGGTGTGCGAGCAGATTCGCCGTGGTTTATTTATCACGGTTTTTTGGCGCCCCACGCGCCTATAGAACCCGCCCAGCGTTACGCGAAGCAGTTTCCCGATACCCCGGAGGGGCGTTACCGCGCTTTGGTGCGACATCTGGATGATACGGTAGCCGGTTTTATGCGGACTCTGGAAGAGACAGGGCAAGCGGATAACACCGTGGTTATTTTTGTCAGCGATAATGGCGGAACCAATCTGGAACGCGATAATAACTACCCTTTTTTTGGCAGAAAAAATGAGACCTATGAAGGCTCTGTTCGCACACCGCTGCTGATGCGACTGCCAAAGCTACAAGCGGCGGGCGAAGTTATCAACGCCGTTGTGATGAATACGGATATTTATCCTACCATCATGGCACTGGCTGGAGCACAGGTCACAGACAGGCTCGATGGAAGTAATTTAATGCCTTTGTTACACGGTGGCTCGATAGGGGAGCGGCTGCTGAGCTGGGAGCAGTATCATTGGAACATTAATGCCTTGAGCTATACGGTGCTGGACGAAACTGGACGCTGGCGTTTATCCAGTATGTATGGTTTGACGCCCGCTTTGTATGATCTACAGGGCGATATGCGTGGCAAGACGGATGTGGCGTCTACGCACACAGATAATACCAATGCGTTACAGATAAAATACCGTGAGCGGCAATGGGCGCTATCGCAGTTTTATCCACATGAAGTCAAGCGTGGGGAAAAAACGCTTTACACCGGTTGGGATATGCAGCGCACTCCCTTACATCACGGTTTCTCCCTGGGGCTGGCGTTTGCTAAACAACAATTGGCGGATGAAGTTAGCACGGTGTTGGCGCAGCAAAAAGACCTGTGGACATTGACCTTGGATGCTGGGCGTGAAATACGGCTGAAAATTGGCGATCAGCAGTTGGATGGTGGTTATTTAGATGACCGTGCCTGTCAGGAAATTGTGATTACTGGAAACTATCAGCCAGCCGCTCGGGTTGCTGCTATTGCTGAAGCCTATCGTTTAAAGCTATATGTTAACGGCCAATTGCGCGATATTTTAAAAACCGTACCCAAAAACTACCCGCGTTTAGCGAAGGCGCATCACGCTACGGAGATCTGGCACGGTGGACGAGCGGTTTTCTCCAACTCGCCCGTCAGTACGGCGCGGGAAATCTATTACCCCGAGCGCCTGCCAGAAGAACACCGCGCTTTGTTTACAGCTTCGTATCAGCGCGATGAGTTGGAGTATCCGCGTATGGAGTATCTGTCGCGAAATCTTTGTGGCGAAAATTAATTCGTACACTTCACCAAATATCCGGGTTAATTCCGTTTAGCCTGTTGTGCGCGCTCACGGGCTTTTGCGGCCTTTCGTTCCAGCTCGTTATAGCGCCCCAAATGCACATAAAAGCGCCGTAAATCTTCTTGCGTCTTTGAGTTGGAATTGAACAGTAATTGTAAAAGGGGTTCCTCGCTCAGGGCGGGGCCGGGTTTGCGCAGAACACCCAGTCCGAAACCGTGATTGAACTTAAACGTGCAGTGCTCTTTTTCAAGCTCATTCCAGTAGCGCCAGGCGCCGAAATCTTTTATGCGCGCTTCCACATCGTGGAATAACACGATGCCGCCCGGTTTTACTTTTGGATACCAGGTTTCAAAGTCTTCTTTCACTGCCTCATAGGTGTGCAGGCCGTCGATATGCACCAGATCTATGCTTTCGTCGTCAAATTGTTTTACCGCTTCGCTAAATAACATGCGCAACAGGTAGCTGACCCCGCGAAAATGCTCGCGGCAATGACTCTGTACCTGAGTAAAAATTTCCTCACCGTAGGCGCCGGTATGATCGTCGCCCTCCCAGCAGTCTACCGCATAGCAGACACCATCAACTCGATGGGCGAGCATGGCTTCGCAAAACACGTAAAATGACATGCCATTGTGTGTGCCCAGCTCCACCACCCGCTCCGGCCTTAGCGCGGCGATCAAGTCGTAGCCAAAGGGAATGTGATCTACCCAGGTGCTAAACACCATTTTTCCGGGTATATATTCGGTGGAAGGTGGCAAATATAGCGATACGTTATTCATGGTTTTCCTCGGCTGCGAAGTCGTCGTACCAGGGGTTTCTGCCTTCGTGGCGAAAACGATTGAAGCGTCTGCGTGCCCCGGCAATAGTGGCGTCTACAAAGGGCAGGCTGTGGCTGCTTAAGGGGCCAAATAAAATGGGTTGGCGAAACACACCCTGATAAGACTCGCCGCGCACCTTTTCGTATTCCTCGCGAAACGTCGCCAGAATATCATCCAGGTCATCCCGTTGCATGGTGGTAACGCCACCGTGATATTGGTGGAAAGAGCCTTCACCGTGCAAAATAATCAGCGGCAGATCCATTTGTCTTGCCATGCCGCGATAAATATCTAAATTAAAGGCTCCCCCGCCAGGTGATTGAAAGCCCTCGTTGGCACCGCCAAAAGCGAGCAGGCGCGACCGCGGTACAAATAAGCAGTTAGATTCCAGCAAAGGGTGTAGCAGGCCGTGGGGGTTTGCGCCGCTAAAAATGCTGATGTCAAACAGGCGATAACCGTAGTGTTTCCAATCAATCTTTTCCAGTAGTTGTTTTTCTACGGTTTCATCATACTGAGAACTGATATTGTATTTTTGGTCGGTCTCGCCAATATGATAACCGGGCACGGCGATCAGGGCGTTGCCGAATCCATCCAATGCTTTTAGGGCAAGACTCAATACCCGAGGTGACAGCATACGCGCGCCATCTACCATCAAGCAAACATGATCACCTCTTGCCTGCGCCAGACCTTCATTTACCGCATATACCGGAGTTGGTCGGGTCTCCTGCCGCAGTGTGTAATGAAAATTGTCTCCGAGTTGCTTAACGGCTGAGCTTAACAGAATTTGATCAGAGCTGTTTTCCACCACGATCACTTCATATTCTGAGCCATCGACGCCCTGTTGGTAAGCGGGCGTTAAAGAGTACAGGGTATTCATCGCTTGACGTGCCATGCGATAGACCATGACGATAATCGACAGGCGCGGTTTTTTTGGTTCGGATTTGTTCAAAACGCGATCCGGGTCTATACGGGTTTCGCCGTGCCATTGTTGCTCTGCGGTTTCATCGGGCCATGGGTCTTTGCCATTTTGCGACAAGCGCGCAAAGCGCTGCCTTGCAGTAGCTACTGATTGTTCAAGATGGTGTAGTGCTAATTCGTCAACCTGTCCAAATAGGCAAGGCTCGCGGGTAATACCTTTAAAGCCTTCTGGCCAGAATTGATTTAACTGCTCATTAAACTGTTGCACGCGCTCGTCGCGCGCAGCGCCGGCAGTGGTGCTGACGCCACCGTGAAATTGATGGAAATTACCCTCGCCAAACAAGGTGATAAGGCGGCTGTTGTTGCGTGTTGTCAGTTGCCGGCTCAGGTGCAGGTTTACGCTGCCGCCACCGCTTAGGGTAAAACGCTGGTCAACGCCGCCAATTTCTTTAAACCAGGCCGCGGGGCAAAACAGAGCGTTGCTTTCCATAAGTGAATTGATATAACCGCGCTTATTGCCGTGGCTGAAAACAGCATTTTCAAACAGGCGATAGCCATTTTTTTGCCAGTTGATCTTGCTCAGTAAAGCGCGTTCGGCATCTAATATATCACCGGGCTCTTCTTCACCATTGCCCTTTTCACTTAGAAAATAGCCGGGCACATTGACAATGGTGTCACCCATGGCAAGCGCCTGCAAAGCGCTGCGAATAACCCCGGGGCTCAACATACGCGCGCCGTCAATGATTAAACCGATATACTGGCCGCGACAAAGACTGAGTCCCTCGTTAATGGCGGGAACCGGTGATATGCCGGGCTCGTCGCGCAAAATATAGCTAAAATTATCGCCCAGGGTTTTGATGGCTTCAGGGGATAAGGTGTGCAAAGAGCGGTTCTCTAAAACCAGGACTTCGTAGTCTTCGCAGCGCACGCCGCGTTGATACTCGCTGCATAAACTGTATAGCGTGTTCATTGCTTGAGCAGGCATATCGTAGACAATGACAATCACTGAAAGCGTAGGCAGTTTAGTCATGGCTGCAGACTTTTGGTATGCTTGTTTAACAAATCCAACGGGTTCTGTTCACTCAGTTCATTGCGCAGTTGCACTTCCGAGCGCTGCTGTTTTTTGGCGAGTTGGGCGATATACTCGTCGAACTGGTGGTAGTGATCCAGTACCGCAGCGGGTTTGTCGACCAGTATCACCTCGCCATTTTCAATCCATATTGCGCGATCGCATAGTTTTTGCACTGTGTCGATAACGTGAGAAACCAGCACCACGGTTTTATCAGAGCGCATACGCTCATTTAATGCCTGGTTAGATTTTCTGCGAAACTCGTAATCGCCAACGCCCAGCATTTCGTCAATTAACAGTACATCGGGCTCAAGCTGTATGCTGATGGAAAAGCCAAGCCTTGCGCGCATGCCGGCGGAATAACTGGAAATGGGTTCGTCGATCATTTGCTCAAGGCCGGAGAATTCGATGACCTTATCCATACGCGCAATGATGTCGTCTTTTGACATGCCTTGCAGCATGGCTGTTTGAATTGCATTTTCACGTCCCGACAGACGATTGTTAAAACCCACTTGATACGCCAGCAGGGAAATGCGATCTGCCCGGCGAATAATATGGCCGCGATCAGGCTCGATAATATGCGCCATCAGTCTAAGCAAAGTCGACTTGCCCGCGCCGTTGCGGCCAATGATGCCAATGGTTTCACCGGGGTAGACCTTAAAGCTGATATCGTTCAGCACTTTGTGCGTGCTTGAGCCGCGCAGTTTGCGTTTGCGTCGATAGTGCAGGGCAACATTGTGGAGTTCGATCAGGGCTTGCTTTTCCATGGCCGATCAATCCAGATAATAAGGTAGTTTGCGGTCATACAGCGTCAATAGATAGACACTAAACGCCAACAGCAGCGCGGAGAACAAGCCTATTGTGCCAAGGATTTGCCAGTCTGGCCATTGTTCGTAGAGTAGAATCTGCCGATATTCATGCAGCAGCACCGCCATGGGGTTGAGTTTTAGAATAGCCTGTACTTTTTCCGAACTTTTGCTGATGTCGAAAAACACGCCGCTTAGATAAAACAGCAGCATCATAAAGTTATCCAGCACTTTTTGCAGGTCTGGATAAATGGGAATCATAAAGGACATGAACAAACCCGCGCCCACCGTAAACACAGCCTGCACGAGCATCACCAGTGGTAAGGCCAGCCATACCTCGCTGATGCCAGCGATAATTACCATAAATGGTAAAAACACCGCCAGTACCATGGCAAAACGCAGGGTACAGCAGGCCATATCAATCAGAGGAAAAACGATTTTAGGTAGATAAATCTGGTTTATCAGGCTGGCGTTGTTCACAATGGATCTGGCAGACATGCTGATGCTGGTAGAGAACCATTTGAAGTAGACCAGGCCGCACAGCAGGAAGCCGACAAATTCGATGCCGTCACCGCGTTTCATCACCAGGCCGAAGATGATGTAGAAGGCACTTAGGTAGATGAGAGGCTCAAGCAGCCACCACAGGGAACCGAGGTAGTAGGTGGCGGAGTCGGCCTTTAAAAACATATAGGCACGATGCCAGATTAGTGATGCGTAATGGCGTTTGTTCACAGCGATGAAGCCTGTAAGCTGTCGGCAAAAGGCGATTATCGCACATAACTGTTGTATAACGGTGCTACAGTCACAAGGTTTTACGCCGAATTTTTCAAACTATAAGGTTGTCAATAATGAATAGCAATAAGTTAAAGGGTCGGCACTACACGGAGTTGTCCGGCGACGAGGATGCCGCCAGGCTTGAGCGTATCGAAGCGGAGCTGCGCCGTGGCATCGAAGCGCTGGAGACCGTGGGCAGTGCGGTTACCATTTTTGGCTCTGCCCGTTGCAGAGAGGGCGATTGGGAATACAGCTCGGCGCAGCGTTTGGCGCGGCGTTTATCGGAGGCAGGTGTCGCCATTATCACTGGCGGCGGCCCCGGGGTGATGGAGGCGGGCAATCGCGGCGCAGCCAACAACCAGGGTGTATCGGTGGGGCTTAACATCGAACTGCCCCGGGAGCAACATTCCAACCCCTACTTGAGTATTAACCTCAATTTCCACTACTTCTTTACCCGCAAATACCTGTTGGTGGACTACGCTTTCGGTTTTGCCGTCTATCCCGGCGGCTTCGGTACGCTGGACGAGCTGTGCGAAATACTGGTGCTGATGCAAACGGGCAAGCTCAGAAAAATGCCCGTGGTGTTGATGGGTAAAAGCTATTGGCAGGGTTTCTATGACTGGCTGGTTACACAAACAGCCGCGAATCACTACATCAGCGCAGCAGATCTGGAGCTTGCGCGCATTGTCGATAGCGAAGACGAGGCGGTGGAAATACTGCTTGCGGCGCAGGGTTTGCGGGACAGCTGAGGCGGGCAGTGCTTCGCTTTAAGTAGCGCGCATTCTATGTCCTGTTAGCGCAGCGCTATGCCCTCAATGTGCATAGAGCATCACCGCCTCTTACCGGATTTTGCCGCCTGAAACGCCTGCGCAAAGGCATTGTTGAGGGCCGGCTTTTCCGCTCTGGGTTTGCGTGCAGGGCGTACATCGTGTTTGCCCTGATTGCGGGGCTGGTCCTGATCGGCAGCGTTGTCGGTGAGGCGCATGGAAAGACCGATGCGTTTACGGAGGATGTCCACGCTCATCACTTTTACTTTGACGATATCTCCTGCTTTTACTACTGTGTGAGGGTCTTTCACGAATTTATCTGACAGAGCCGAGATATGTACCAGACCGTCCTGGTGTACGCCAATGTCCACAAATGCACCGAAGTTGGTCACGTTGGTGACGGTACCTTCCAGCACCATGTCCAGTTCCAGGTCTTTTAGCGTCTCCACACCTTCGCGCAGTTTTGCCACCTGGAATTCCGGGCGCGGGTCACGGCCGGGTTTTTCCAGTTCCAATAAAATGTCTTTTACCGTGAGTAGGCCGAATTGCTCGCTGGTGTAATCCTCGGGGCGCAATTTGCGGATGAAGGCGCTGTCGGCTATCAGCGAGGCCAGTTCGCGGTGGCTGCGTTGGGCGATGTTCTCTACCACGGCGTAGCTTTCCGGGTGAACCGCTGAGGCATCCAGCGGGTTGCTGCCGTTTTGAATACGCAAAAAGCCCGCTGCCTGTTCAAAGGTTTTGGGGCCAAAGCGGGCGACCTTGAGCAGGGCCTTGCGGTCGGCAAAAGCACCTTCGCTTTCGCGTTGGGCGACGATGTTGCCCGCGATAGTGCTGTTCAGACCGGATACGCGCGCGAGCAGCGGTGCAGATGCGGTATTAACATCCACGCCGACTGCGTTTACACAGTCCTCCACTACCGTGTCGAGCTGGCGTGCGAGTTGGCTTTGGTTGACGTCGTGCTGGTATTGGCCCACACCGATGGATTTGGGTTCAATTTTTACCAGCTCTGCCAAGGGGTCCTGCAGACGCCGGGCAATGGAGATTGCGCCGCGGATGGTCACATCAAGGTCTGGAAATTCCTGTGCAGCAAAGGCCGAGGCGGAATAAATCGACGCGCCTGCTTCGTTTACCATCACTTTAGCGGTGTTGAGTTCTGGGTGGTTCGCCAGGATATCTCCCACGAAGCGATCGGTTTCGCGGCTGGCGGTGCCGTTGCCAATGGCGATAAGATCAACGCCGTGTTTTTTGATCATGTGCAATAGCGTGGCCTCGGCTTCCTGCACCCGCTTTTGCGGTGGGTTGGGGAAAATCGCGCCGTGATCCAATACCTTACCGGTGGCATCGACCACCGCCACTTTGACGCCGGTGCGAAGGCCGGGGTCCAGCCCCATGGTTACGCGCTGACCTGCGGGGGCGGCGAGTAGCAGGTCTTTCAAGTTACGGGCAAAGACATTAATCGCTTCGCTTTCAGCGCGTTCGCGCAACTCACCCAGCAAATCGGTTTGCAGTTGCGACAGCAGTTTAACTCGCCACGTCCAGCGCACGGTGTCGCGCAGCCAGCGGTTGGCGGGTGCGGCGTCCGCTTCGCCAATGCCGGCAAAGTCGGCAATCATGTTTTCGCAGGGGTGGGTGTCCGACGGTTTTTCTTCCGCATGCATCAACAGCGCCAGGGTCAGCAACCCCTCATTGCGACCGCGAAACATCGCCAGGGCGCGGTGTGACGGGGTTTTTTGCAGCGGCTCGTTGTGTTCAAAATAGTCTGAAAACTTTGCGCCTTCGTTCTCTTTGCCCGGCACCACGCGAGCGGCGAGCAGGGCGTTGTCGCGCAGGTAGTCGCGCAATTTGCTGATAAGATCAGCCTGTTCGGCAAAATGCTCCATCAGAATTTGTCGCGCGCCATCAAGCGCGGCTTTGCTGTCGTCGATGCCAGCATCGGGGTTGAGAAAATCCGCCGCGAGCTGCTCCGGGTTTTGAGCGGGATTTTCCAGCAGACCCACCGCCAGTGGCTCAAGCCCTGCTTCCCGGGCAATTTGTGCCTTGGTGCGGCGTTTGGGTTTGTAGGGCAGGTATAAATCCTCAAGGCGCGCGCGAGTCTCGGCGGCGAGAATGTCGGCCTTGAGTTGGTCGGTCATTTTGCCCTGTTCGTCGATGCTGGCCAAAATGGTTTCACGCCGTGCCTCTAAATCGCGCAGATACCCGAGCCTCTCTTCAATTGTGCGCATCTGGGTGTCATCCAAAGCGCCGGTCACTTCCTTGCGGTAGCGCGCGATAAACGGCACGGTCGCGCCCTCGTCCAGCAGCGCTACTGCGGCGTTGATTTGAGATTCCTTTACCGCCAGTTCGTCGGCGATACGCTGGGTAATGCTTGCAGTCATGGATAAACCCGATACAACAGAACAAAGGGCGCGATTATGCGCTACCGATGGTGATTTTTCGATAGCTAATTGCGTTTTTGTGTTGGGGATACCGATCTTGACGGGCTGGTCACCAGGTCAAAAAGAACCGTGGTGAGTCATTTTTCCAAGCGATTGACGAACAGTAATGAACCTGTTCGTCAACAGGTTCTGTTGCTTGTCTGTGGCAAGCTGTCAGCTTTGGAAATTACGTACCGCTTCCAGCAAGTGGCGACAGGTCACCTGGCCGATCAATTTGCCGTGTTCTACCACAGGACGTCGGCGTTTGTTGATGCGCAGCATGTCTTGGGCCACATCAACAATGTCCTCGTTGGGGTTGGCGACGATAAGGTTGTCACCGGTCATATGTTCTTCAACCGATCCTGCAGCCCTTTGACTGTAGGTTGCGTCCAGTACAGCTTTTAAGCAGTCCATTTCGGACAGCACGCCGATTAAATTGTCACGGTCATCGACAACGCACAATCCGGAAATTTTGTGTTCAATAATAACCTGCATGGCCTTTTCGATACTTGCATCGGCTTTGATCGTGATAGGCTTGCTGACCATATAGTCGCGTAAGCTGGTAGAGTGTTTTAGCATGGGGATGTCCTTATTGTGGGCTTGTCAGACTACTGTATTACTGACGCCCCACTGTTGTCGAGCAAAATTAGCGCCGAGGTGAATATGAAAAACTTGTATATTATGCGTCACGCAAAATCCGATAGGCGGCATTTCGCTGGGCCAGACCACGAACGTCCGCTGAATCGGCGCGGCAAACGCGCCGCACCGCGTATGGGTATCGAGCTGGAGGGGCGTCTGGCGGAGCCGGAGGTCGTCTGGTTGAGCACCGCCGAGCGAGTGCGGCAAACCTTTGCCTTGTTGAGCGAGGGCTGGCCTGGGCTTGCGTCTTTGCCCATACATCGCGATGAGTCCCTGTACACGTTTGATAGGGACGAAGTGCTAACGTGGCTTCGTCAGCAGGATGATGCGGTGGCAACCGCCTTGCTGATCGGCCATAACCCCGCGCTCACAGATTTGGTTAATTTGCTGGCGGGTTACACGGCGATTGACAATCTGCCCACTGCCGGTTTTGTGCATTTTTCTCTGAATGTAGCGCATTGGGGTGATTTGGAATACGGTTGCGGCGAGATTGAAACTGCGATTTTACCGCGGCAATTGAAGTGACCTTCCAGGGGGCGCAGATGAAACCCATTACGCTGTTTTTGCTGGTATCACTTGGCCTTGTGCTGAGTGCCTGCTCTGCTTGGCCAAAAAACTCCGGGATCAGTTGCTCAAAGCCGCGTCCTCAGGTTTGTACGATGCGCTATGCTCCGGTATGTGCTCGTCTGAACGATGGCAGCGTGGCGACCTATTCCTCAGCTTGCAAGGCCTGTGCAGATGTAACGGTGAGTGGCTATGCGCCCGGCGGGCCTTGCGATACAGCTCCGGGCGGTGCTTGAGCGGGCAGAGGCGCTGAGGTAAAGTGATCGTTTGTGCTCTACCAATAAGAAGGCCGCCCATGTCCCTTACCAACCGAATTCTTCTTGCCATGCTGCTGGGCATTGTGCTCGGCTCAGTGCTCAATATGGCAGGCGGCGTGATTGCCTCTGTGGATATCCTGAAAACGCTGGTTGATGACTATCTGTTAGGTGGTGTTATCGATGTGGTGGGGCGCGTGTTTGTGGCTTCACTGAAATTATTGGTGGTACCGCTGGTATTGGTGTCGTTGATTTGCGGTGCAAGCTCCCTGGGCGACAGTGCGCGCATTGGCCCTATCGCGGGCAAGACCCTGTTGTTATATCTTGCTACCACCGCGATTGCGGTGACCCTGGCGTTGTTTGCGGCGGTGCTTATTGCGCCGGGCGAGGGTATCAGCATGGTCGGCGAAGCCGTATTTAAGGCCAGCGAGGCGCCGCCCCTGGTGGAGGTGCTGGTCAACATTTTTCCCACCAACCCGGTGGCGGCGATGGCACAGGGCAATATGTTGCAGATCATTGTGTTCGCCTTGTTGCTGGGCTACGCTATTTCCCACGCGGGTGAGGAGGGGCAGCGCGTCGCAGCATTTTTCCGCGATTTTGAAGCGGTCATCATGAAAATGGTGACTATCCTTATGAATATGGCGCCCTACGGGGTTTTCGCGTTGTTAACCCAATTGTTTGCCCGCCTGGGTTTTGGCGCCATTGCCGATTTAGGCGCGTACTTCCTTACGGTTCTGGCGGTGTTGTTACTGCACGGCCTGGTAACCTACAGCGTGCTGTTGAAAACCCTGAGCGGGTTATCGCCGATTATGCTATTGCATAAAATGCGTTCGGTGTGGGCGTTTGCGTTCAGTACCGCATCATCCGGTGCGACGCTGCCCATTACCTTGCGCACGGTGGAGAAAAAGCTGGGCGTGAATAATTCCGTAGCGGGCTTTACCGTGCCACTTGGCGCCACGATCAATATGGATGGCACAGCCATTATGCAGGGTGTCGCCACGGTATTTATCGCCCAGGTTTACGGGGTTGATTTATCCCTGAGTGCGTTTATTACTGTTATTCTTACTGCGACACTGGCGTCTGTTGGTACGGCGGGCGTCCCCGGCGTCGGCTTGGTTACGCTGGCCTTGGTATTAGAGCAGGCGGGCTTACCGGTGGAAGGTATAGCGCTGATCATTGGAGTAGATCGACTGTTGGATATGGTACGTACCATGGTGAATGTGACTGGCGATGCCACTGTCTCGGTAATTGTGGGTGTCAGTGAAGACAATATCGATCGTGATATATACAACGACCCGATGGCTGATCACAACGCCTCGGCAGATCACTAGGAAACCATATGACTATTCATTGTGCTATCGTGCCGGTAACGGTATACCAGCAGAATTGTTCCATTATTAAGTGTGATGCGACTGGGTGCGCAGCGATTGTCGACCCCGGTGGCGACATTGACCGCGTTCTGGCGCAGGTGGAAAAAATGTCTGCCACGGTGGAAAAAATCCTGCTTACCCACGCGCATATGGACCATTGTGCCGGTGCGGGTGTGTTGCGCGAGCAATTGGGTGTGCCTATCGAAGGCCCGCACAAGGAAGATGTATTCTGGTTGGAGAAACTGCCGCAGTGGTGTGAAATGGTGGGCTTTCCCCGAGCAGAACCCTTTACACCCGACCGCTGGCTGGAAGACGGTGACGAGGTTACCGTGGGGGAACAAACTCTTCAGGTCTTGTTTTGTCCGGGACACACGCCGGGACATGTGGTGTTTTACTACCCCGAGCAACAAGTGGCGTGGGTGGGCGATGTTTTATTTCAGGGTTCTATTGGCCGCACGGATTTCCCCCGGGGCGACTACGACACTTTGATTAACAGTATTCGCCAAAAACTGTTTCCCTTAGGCGATGATGTGACCTTTATTCCCGGTCACGGTCCCACCTCTACCTTTGGCCACGAGCGCCAAACCAACCCGTTTGTGGCGGACAGCCGTTATGGATAAGGCCGAGCGTGAGGAAAAAATAAAACAGGAATACCTGAGCCAAACCGCGCGCATTCCCTGGCGTGAGTTGCAGAGCTATTTTGCCGCAGGTAAAGTCATTTACGTTGCGCCCGAGCTTGATTTGGTC
>PDSN01000126.1 GCA_002748505.1 Gammaproteobacteria bacterium
CCCGGCAAGCCCCTTGCGGGGACGCTACAAGTACATCCCTGTAAGCTCGTCTCGGCCATCCATGGCCTCGAACGCCCCACCAGGCGCTTACCGCGCGGCTGCTGTGAAGAGTGTGTTAGCCTGGATATTCCATTTACCGGTTAGGGCGATGCCAAGACTGGGTTTTAAGCCTTAGCTTTCCACAAAAGCTCGCTCAATAACGTACTCACCGATATGGCCGTTGCGCGATTCGCTGAAACCGGCTTCATTGAGCATCGCACAGAGTTCTTTGAGCATGGCGGGGCTGCCGCAGAGCATAAAGCGGTCATCTTCTACGTTTAAGCTGGGCATACCCAGATCTTGGGTGAGCTTACCGGAGCGCAGCAGGTCGGTGAGGCGACCGTTGTTGTCGTAGGGTTCGCGGGTAACGGTGGGGTAGTACAGCAGTTTCTCGCGTACCATCTCGCCAATAAATTCGTCGTTGGGTAATTCCCTGGTGATGACATCCTGATAGGCTAATTCGCGCACCCAACGCGTGCCGTGGGTGAGAATGACCTTGTCGTAAGCTTCGTACACCTCAGGGTCGCGGATAATACTCATGAAAGGCGCAAGGCCGGTGCCGGTGGACAGCAAATACAGGTTTTTACCTGGGCGCAGGTTATCCACCTCCAGGGTGCCCGTGGACTTGCTGCCGACGATGACCTCATCGCCGACTTTTAAGTGTTGTAAACGCGAGGTCAGCGGGCCGTCGGGCACTTTGATGGAGAAAAACTCCAGTTCATCGGCGTAGTTGGCGCTGGCGATGCTGTAGGCACGCAGTAGTGGCCGCTTCTCCGTTTGCAGGCCGATCATCACAAAGTGACCGTTTTTAAAACGAAAGCCCGGGCGGCGGGTGGTGCGGAAGCTGAACAGGTTGTCGGCCCAGTGGTGTACCGCGGTCACGGTCTCAGTTTGCAGTGATGCCATGGTGAGGAATCCTATCGAGAATCAATTGCAGGCGGACTATACAGCACCCTATAACACAGATAAAATTGATAATATTGGTGTTGCATATTGATAAAATCGATTAAGAGTCAATCGCGAGGGTGGCTTATGCGTTACAGTTTGCGCCAGTTAGAGGTCTTTGTGGCCACCGTGCAGCACGGCAGTTTGAGCGCTGCTGCCAAGGAGCTGGCGCTGAGCCAGTCCGCCGCCAGCAGTGCCTTGATCGAGTTGGAGAAGCAGTTTGACATGCGCCTGTTCGAGCGCATCGGCAAGCGCTTGGTGCTAAGTGAGCTGGGGCGCCAGTTACACCCGCAAGCGCGTGCGCTGCTGGAACAGGCGCGCGTGTTTGAGCACGCCCTGGGCGGTGGGCGCGTGGCCGGCACCCTGGCGGTGGGTGCCACGCTGACAATCGGCAATTATCTGGCGGTGCCCATGATGGCGGATTTTCGCGCGCACAACCCCGATGTGGAGGTGAGCCTGGATGTGGCCAATACCGCGACGATTGTTGCAAAGGTGGCTAACTACGAGCTGGACGTGGGCATGATCGAGGGGGAGTTAAGCCATCGTGAGCTGGACATTATGCCGTGGCGCGAAGATGAGCTGGTTGTGTTTGCCGCGCCCGATCACCCCTTTGCTCACCGCAAAAAACCGCCCGCGCTGAAACAGTTGCTCGCGCAGAACTGGGTGCTTCGTGAACCGGGCTCGGGCACCCGGCAAACCTTCGAACGCGCGATGCACGATGTGCTCGCCAAACTGCATATCGCTTTGGAATTACAGCACACGGAGGCGATTAAGCGCGCAGTGGAAGCGGGTATGGGACTGGGCTGTCTGTCACAGATCACCTTAAAAGAAGCGTTTGCACGCGGTTCTTTAGTGCCTGTCGACCTACCCGGGCGAGATTTTCAGCGCCGATTCAGCTTGATCGTGCACAGGAAAAAGCATCGCGGTCCGCTGCTGAAGCAGTGGTTGACCCTGTGTGAAGACAGTGTATGAGTTGTCCGTTGTTTTTTATGCCGCTTTGGCAGCGCAGATAAAAAAACAGCAGCTTAGCCGGGGTATTTCAAAAGTACAGTGGCTGATTTACTATTATTTATTCAATATCAATGAGTTATGCCGCGAATGGCAGCAAAAACACATGTGCAATTTGTACCTATTTCGAAAAAAATGACTTTGAATCTTGCCCAAAATCGTTCAAACCGTAGCTACCGCTACGCTTTTCAGGATGTTTGAGCAACGCTCGAAGGACTTTTTATTCGGCGCGACCGATGCGCCTCACCCCTGCGGGGCTAACGTGAACACTTTCCAGAAGAAATTTTCTCGAAAAATCCATTTACTGGTGAAATATCCAGGTTAGGACAACTGCCACATGATCAAGGTCGCCGACCCTAGGAAACTGACAAACCCTACAATGTCAGTAATGGTGGTCAGGATAACCGAGCCAGAGATGGCCGGATCAATGCCGAGCCTTTTCAACATCAGGGGAACCGACATACCGCACCATGCAGCCACACAGATGTTCACGAACAGCCCAATGGCTAAGGCAATACCGACACGGGCATCTCCAAACCAGGTCAGTGCGAGCAGGCCGCCCAAAACTGCCCACAGCAATCCGTTAACGAACCCCACCATTACTTCCCGCCTGAGAATCAAATGCCGATTCTCGTCTGTAATCTGATTGAGCGCCATACGCCGTATGATCATTGCCAGCGTCTGGCTGCCGGTAATGCCGCCCATGGATGCGACAATGGGCATTAACACTGCCAGCGCCACAATTTCAGCAAGACTGGCCTCAAACAGACCGATAAACGTACTGGCCAGTACCGCTGTAATCAGATTAATGCCCAACCACAACGCTCGGTCTTTTATGACAGTTCTAATCGGCGCAAACAAGTCTTCGTCTTCATCCATACCGGCTGTTGCCAGCAACAAGGCTTCGGCTGTTTCACGCTGAGCGTGCATGGCTTTCGCCATATTGAAAACACCGAGCAGGACACCTTGATTATCCACAACGGGCAAAGCAGCGTAACCCGATAGTTCCAGTTGTGTTATGGCTTCATCAATTTCCGTATCTGCAACAATAGGCTTGATACTCTCATCAATAAGATGACGTAAAGAGCCGATGCCATCGCTTTGGGAAAGACCCAACAAAGCGACTGCACCGACAAAGCGGTTATTTCTCGACACCAGGTAGCAGTGGTTCAGATACCCGTAACTCTGCCCCTGCAGTAACCGCCGCGCTCGAAACACGGAAGTATTGACCGGCAGGGTGTACACATCTTCACTGAGGTAACGCCCGACTTGATGAGACTCAAAACGCATCAGGGACTGATATTGCTCTTTGCGCTCAGTATCCAACCTTTTGACAATCTGAAACAGCGTTTCCTCAGGTAGTTCTTCAAAAATCTCCGCCAGCTCGCTGCCAGTTAGCTGTAAACCGATGTCGAGTAGTTCTTCTTCATTGCACTGATCAAAGATGGCCCGTCTGGGCTCTGCGTGGAAAAACGACAGAACGGCCGCTTTTTCTTCCGGCTCCAGCGCGCGCCAGTGAGTCACCCGCTCTTCAACTGGCATTGCTTCCAGTTGATGTGCCTTATCTTCGAGTGCCAGTTGTTTATTCGCGACCGGCTCTGTAATTTCGGAAACCATCATCATACATCTAACCTTGCCAGTTGGTTGGCTTTGATCATGGCTTTGACTTCATTTATGTATTCATTGCCACGGGAGGAGTAATTCACCAGGCCCTGGACTAGCATCAGTCCGGTCATCTTGTCGCCCGCAGCTCTTTGCTGTTTACGCAAGGTACGCAGCTCTTTGTACGCCCGGTGGGTGTTGATGTTGTTAGCATATGAGGCAACCGAGCCGGCGGCGGAGGCGAAGCGAGCCACTTCATGGTTCGCACCATCGGTACGCTTTTTAGGCACCAGGCCACAACCTCGCTCATAACACCACTGGCCAAAGAAGTTGTTGCCCTTAACGGCAAAGCGTGAGGTGCCCCATGCGGATTCATTGGCCGCTTGCGCCAGAACCAACGAAGCAGGCACGACATCCACACGCTCCAAAAGCGCTTCCCAAAAAGCGTCCTGCTCAGGTATCAGCTTTTTATCCAGCTTGTAATGTTTCGCCAGCTTTAGTAACCACTGCCGCTCGTTGTCATTAAGGTCAGCGCTGGACAGTCGCTGCAGGGTGCTTCGAAGCGTCAAAATGTGCTGGTTTTCAGCCTGCGCAATCGGCGCCAGGTAGTCGAAGAACGCCGTTTTTTTGGCACGGCTGTCTGTGTACCCGGAAAAATCCGGGCGTTCGCTTGCATTACTAAAATGACGCTGTATTTTCGGTAGCCCATTCTCTGTGCTGGACTCACCACAGCCCGTCAACAAAACACAACACATGACTAACGGGAAAAAAAACTTCAACATAACTTCACTCACCTTAAAAAAAATCTATCAATTATCTGTTTTTAACAAGCATAAAGACCGCAAGACTGTGGCTCTTACGCTGACACTCGCTATAAGCGATAGCGCTTTAGCTACTACTATACTACAGCGCTGATTTATTTAGCATAGCTTTCTCGTAACTACTCCTTGTTTTCTCTAATGATGGCAAACAAATATCCTCAGGCAACACTAGCGCGTTTGTAATCGTTTCTGCGTGCCAGATCAAATAGATCAATCATTCGACAATTTTCTTGATCATGTGCTGCCAAAAAATCTGCGACTCAGTATACCAGCGGTTTCTGTTAAGTATCTGAGCCGCAGTACTTCCAATTTTTCTCGTTTAAGTATTGCTATACGGATTTACTCATTTATTTCGTTGTTCTATTACTGTTTTACGAGTCGTTGTTGCCCAGCAGGAAGGCTCGGGAAGGATCGACCAACAACCTGTCACCCATACCCTGGCGTCCCAGCAACATCAGGCAGCTCATGTTTGATCGGTCAGCCAGTGTTATTTCAATTTCCCAACGAACTTTGTTCATCTCCAAGGTTGTTTTGATCACGTAACGTTCTTCCGATACACCGTTGGACGACTTGATACTTCGCACATCAAAAACAGGTGCCTCACAGGACAAAATATCCTCTACATTGTATATGTCCGGATGAATATCGAACGTCAGCCAGGGCTTGCCTCGACGTTTCTCCCGCTGAATGTTATCCACATGCAACGACGAGGTTTTTGCACCAGTATCAATGCGGGTGTTGATATCTAGAACACCCAATTCTGGCAGGCTACATATTTCTATGTTGCCAACCAGTAATTTTTCATTGTTCATACGCCATTCCCCGCCGTCTGTGGCGAAATTTAAAACGCGGCACCTGTTGACATTGAATAAACCCTTAGTTGTAAACCCGATCCAATTGCTGTCAGGTATCGTGTTCTGATGCCTTTAACGTAAAGCTCTCTTCCAGGGCTTCGCTCATGGCTTCAATCTGCTCGGCAATGGCTTTATCTCCTTCTGAAAAATAGGCAATATGAAACATGGCATCCCCTTCCTGCACCAATGGTATATTCTGACGTCCAATAATAATTCCCGATTTATTGGCCGAGACGCTACACAAGGTATCGCCAAACGGGTTGCCGATATCAGCCAGAACTTGACCCTTAGTCACCCGATCCCCCAAATCGTGGAACGCGTTGACAAAACCGCTGGCGGTTGCACGGATCCACGCGCTTTTGTTTGAGATAAACGGCTGGGATTTTTTACGTTGAGCTTTTCTCGCCAGCATACCCAGCTGACTCAAAACATTCATAACGCCCCGAACCCCTGCTCGAATCGACAGCTCATCAGAACGTAAGGCTTCGCCCGCCTCGTATAACAATACTTTTGTGTCCTGATCGATAGCTGACTGACGCAAGGAGCCATCGCGTACGTTGGCGTTCAACAGAACTGGCACACCAAAGGCTTGGGCCAACTCCCGGGTCTCAGGGTCTTTCAAATCGGCACGAATTTGCGGTAAGTTGGAACGGTGCATCGCCCCGGTATGCAAATCGATGCCGTAGTCACAGTGCTGAACGACTTCTTCCAGAAAAATGGATGCCACGCGTGCCGCCAGCGAACCCTTTTCGGATCCCGGAAAACAGCGATTCAAGTCACGATGATCCGGCATATACCGCGCCTGATTCAGCACGCCGTACACATTAACCATAGGCACCAAAATCACACTGCCCATTTTCAGTTTTATGTGTTTGGAGTGAATCAGCCGCCTTATAATCTCAATGCCATTCAGCTCGTCACCATGCACGGCAGCAGACACAAATACCACTGGTCCGGGCCTTTTTGCACGCACCACATGGATCGGAATCGACACCTCGGTATCGGTATATAGCTTGGCAACCGGGATTTCCAGGCGTGCGGTGCGACCTGGTTGAATATCAATACCAGCAATAACCAGCGATGTAGGATTTGCCATTAACCTTTCCCCCGCGTTTTGGTATAATTGGGTTTTCCGTTCTTCTCAATAAATTGATAGATCAAGCTGGCAACGTCTTTGTTGGTGCTCGACTCAATGCCTTCCAAGCCGGGTGAAGAATTTACCTCCATCACCACCGGGCCATGGTTGGACTGCAGAATATCCACACCACACACGTTGAGCCCCATCACTTTGGCGGCTTTAACCGCCGTTGCACGCTCATCTTTGCTAAGCCGGATCAAAGTCGCTGAACCACCGCGGTGCAGGTTAGAACGGAATTCGCCCTCAGCTCCCTGGCGCTTCATAGCGGCCACCACTTTGTCGCCCACGACGAAGCAGCGAATATCGGCACCCTCAGCTTCCTTGATGAACTCCTGCACCAATATATTGGCTTTCAATCCCATAAAGGCTTCAATAATGCTTTCGGCATTACTATTAGTATCTGCCAGCACCACCCCTATACCCTGCGTACCTTCCAACAACTTGATCACTAATGGTGCGCCGCCTACGTTTTTAATCAGGTCTTTAATGTTGTCCGGTTTATTAGCAAAGCCGGTGCGCGGTAAACCCACGTCTTTGCGCGACATCAATTGCATCGAACGCAGCTTATCCCTTGACCGACTAATCGCTACTGACTCGTTAACACAAAACGAACCCATCATTTCAAACTGGCGTACAATGGCGGTGCCATAGAACGTGATGGACGCACCAATACGCGGAATCACCGCGTCATAATACGGCAGTTCTTCACCGTAGTAACGCACCGCCGGACGGCTCCGGGTGATGTCCATATAACAATGAAGCGTGTCTACCACATCGACTTCATGTCCTCTGGTCAGCCCTACTTCCTTAAGACGGCGGGTTGAATAGAGGTTGGGGTTTCGCGAAAGAATGGCAATACGCATCGTTTTCTCCATATCGAGCGTCATCACGACGCCGGGTTGCATGTGTGAGCGGTTATTAGATCGCTGAACGACAGGTCGATATAATTGTCATATCGAATGATTTTGCAGCTTTTATAACCTGTGAGTTCTATGTGTCGCGAAGGTTAATTATTAGCTAGAACACTGTAAAATGATCTTTTTTTTATATTTCGATCAAATTATTTTATCGAGGTAGTATGAACTCTGATTTATTGCGGACTTTTCTTGAGGTCTCCAAAACCCGTCACTTTGGTAGGGCAGCAGAAAACCTGTTTCTAACCCAGTCGGCGGTCAGCTTTCGTATTGCTAAGCTGGAGGAAATCATGGGCGTGGTGCTGTTTACCCGGGAGCGCAATAACGTCCTGTTAACGCCCAGCGGCGAGCGACTGTTGCCCCATGCCGGAAACATACTGGCAGCCTGGCAGGCTGCCCTGCAGGATGTTGGGGTTGCAGCGGTGAAAAACTTTCAACTTTCACTCGGGGGCACCTCCAACCTCTGGGACGCCTTCCTGCAATCGGTGCTGCCGCGCATGGCTCAACACTATCCGAACATGTACATTCGTACGGAAATCAACAGCCAACAGGAGATGGTACGAGCACTGCTGGGGCGTCGTCTGGATATTGCCGTCGCCATGGAGCCGGCCACCGTAGCGGAATTGAATACCGCCAAGATTGGGCAACTGGATCTAATTCTGGTCAGCCATAAGCCAATTGACACCATCTCGGAAGTGAAAGCAGCGGGTTTTGTCTTTATCGATTGGGGAACAGCTCTGAACTTGCAGCAGGCTCATATGTTTGAAGAAGCCATAGCACCGATCCTACACACCGGCCAAAGCCATATTGCACTGGAGTTTATTCTCTCGCACGGCGGCGCTGCTTACCTACCCGGTGTTGTCGCGGAGCCCTACCTGGTCGACAAAACACTTTTTGAGGTCAAAGACATTAACCGCCTAAGCTGCGAGGTGTATGCCATTTACAACGAAAGCTCAGATAGGAGTAAAAACATCTTACCCATCGTTGATTTTTTAAAATCCTTTCACTTATCAGTTCAAGATAACGGTAAATCGACCTGATATGGTTAAATATCCGCGCTGGGGCACTACAGGCCTTTTCTATAGGTATAGGGCGTGACTCCCGTCCAGGCTTTGAAAGCCCGAATAAACGCACTGGATTCAGAAAAGCCCGCCCGATGCGCGACTTCTTCAATAGACAAACCCCGTTTGCTCAGATAGTGCAAAGCGGTGTCGCGCCGGAGCTGGTTTTTAAGCTCTTTGTAGGAACTGCCCTCGGCGGCTAAACGTCTGCGCAATGTTTGTGGGTGCACGTGTAACAGTTCGCTGACGTCGGTTAGTTCGGGCATATGGGCGAGGTCGCGACGCAGAATTTCGCGCACTTTCGCCGTCCAACTGCTTTGGCGAAGATCAAGCGTCATCAAGGTGAGCGCGGGATGGCGTAAAAAGCGCTTTAGGGTTTGTTCATTTTGCTTAACAGGTTTTTCTAAAAAAGTGCTGGAAAATACCATGCGGTTTTCGCTTTGTTCAAACTCCACCCGACTGCCTTGAAACATATGTCGATAATCAATGGCCTGCGCCCAGGGTTTTCCCTGTAAACACACTTCTACCAGCGGAAAGCGCGCCTCGATCAGCCAGCTGGCAAAGCGGTGCACGTAAAAAAAGAATGTACTGGTGCCGTAGCGGCTGGGTTTTTCGGTGTAGTTAAAGGTAATAAAACTGTGTTCTTGCTGTGTAATCAGTGCGCAATGTATACCGCAGTTCAGCACCACAAAAAACCGGCACAGGCGGTGCAGTGCTTCCTCCAGGGTGGTGCAGTTGATTACCGCGTAACACATCATTTCCCAGGTGCCGGGCGACAGTGGTCTCGCCGCGTAGCCAGAGGCTTCATCGCCCGTTGCCAGAATAACGCTGCGCTGAAAATTGGCGAAGCGTTCTATGGAGATGCGCGCATCTTCCTCCAGCAACAGGCGCGGAGAAATACGATTTTTGCGCAAGATGGCGATAGGGTCGGCGCCCATACGAGAGACGTGCTTGAGCGCTGCTCGCACAAATCGCACGGAAATAGACAATTCTTGCACGTGTTTGGTCGCCTTTATTTTTCAGCTATGTTACGGCGCCGCTGATGCGCGTTACCCGATTGTCCAGCGCCGCCACGCAATTGCGCCCGTTTTGTTTGGCGAGCTGGCACGCCTGTCTGGCATTGTCACACATATCGTCAAGTTCAACAAAACCGTTGTAGCTTGAGGCGCCAACACTGACCGTAATGGAGATGGCCTGGCCGTCGATCACGATATTCTGGTCCGCAATACTCTGACGAATACGTTCGGCAAGATTGCGGCCTTCCTCCAGGCGGGTATCGGGCAATACGATGATGAAGCAATCCTGGTCATCCCTTGCCAGGGCATCGCTGGATCGACTCAGGTCACGAATTTGATTGGCGATATGCTGAAGCACGCGATTGCCTGCAGCGTCGCCAAAGGCGTTATTGATCTGGCGAAAATGATCCACGTCAATGGCCAGTGCCGTAGTGCTGGCGTTTTTTCGTGAAGCGCTGGCCATGGATACAGACATAGACTCGGCAAGCCCCTGACGGTTGAGCACGCGGGTGACGGGATCCTTCAGGTTCGAGTGCAGCAGACGGCGCTGGCTGTCCTCCAGAAGACTGGCCAGAAAGCCGCTGATCTGCATCAGGTAGGTGAGGCCGTGTATACCGTACAGCCAGGGTTGTCCGCCGCTGAGACTGCCGCCCCGCGCATAATAAATAACTGGCAGTGCAAACACCGGGATAAGTGCAGCAATGGCCATCAGCGCATCACCGCCGTTACGCTGGGTACGAGAGCGCATCACCAGACAGGCAGATGCGGCCAGTAAACACAGACAACAGGTGAGATTGTGAACCCACAAGGTGACTTCGATGTCCAAGAACAGTCCCGCGAGAATGGCGGCAGCGCTGATAAGTGCTAAAAACCATCGGCCTCGTTGCACCCCCGCGCGACCGCTGGCACTGATAAACAGTAAAAAACAGGCGATAATCAAGGCATTACCTGGAATATCCGCCAGGCTGGCGATGCTGTTGTTGTGAAATACGGCGTAAAGCAGCCAGACCAGCATGGAGGTGAGCATGTACAGGGTAAAACCGCTGCCACCTTCGATGTCTTCGTCGCGATTTGACGCCAGATACACCACCAACACGTAGGCGCAGGACAGTGCGAGCAAGGCGAGGGTAAACAAGTAAAACCAGTGTGAATGGTTGTCGATGGTCATGGGCAATACATCGCTGTTAATTTGTGTCAATATACCTGTTTAGGGAGGTCATTGCTGTATCTGGCCGCAGTTCCCATACTAAAAAGAAGTGTTTTTTTCAGCTTGTCAGCTTACTAGGAGACGGATATGGAACTTAAAGATAAAGTAGCAATTGTCACCGGCGGCGCATCAGGTCTCGGTCGAGGCACGGTGGAGGCCTATGTTGAAAAGGGTGCCAAAGTGGCGATTTTCGATATGAACGAGGACGCAGGACGCGATGTGGTCAACGCCTTGGGAGCCGATAAGGTGGCGTTTTGGCAAGTCAATGTGGCCGACGAAAACGTGGTACGCGACGCCGTCGCGGCTGTGGTTGAGCACTTTGGTGCGCTGCATATTTGCAATAACTTTGCGGGCATTGCCAGCGCCCGTAAAACGCTGAGTAAAGATGGCGTATTTCCCCTGTCAGAGTTTAGCGCGGTGCTCAATGTCAACCTGGTCGGCACGTTTAATGTGGCCCGTTTCAGCGCCGAACAAATGGCCAAAAATGCGCCGATAAACGATGATGGTGGCCGCGGAGTCATCATTAACACCGCATCCATTGCGGCCTATGAAGGCCAGGTTGGACAGCTCGCCTACAGTGCCAGCAAGGGCGGCGTGGTAGGTATGACCCTGCCCATGGCGCGGGATTTAGCCAGTGTCGGCATTCGCGTCAACACCATTGTGCCAGGCCTGATTCGCACGCCACTGTTTGAGGGTTTGCCCGAGGCGGCGGTGGCCTCCCTGTCGCAAAGCGTGTTGTATCCCCAGCGTTTGGGAAGACCTGCGGAAATCGCGCATCTGTCGGTATTTATCGCTGAGAACGACTACGTCAACGGCGAGTGTATTCGTCTGGATGGCGGTATTCGTATGCAGCCACGTTAAGGAGACTGCTATGGGGCCACTGAATGGCTACACGGTGCTGGAATTGGCCGGTCTTGGCCCCGCACCCATGACTGGCATGATGCTGGCGGATATGGGTGCGGAGGTGATCTGTATCGAGCGCGCGGGGGCTGCTGACCCGCGCGAGACCAAGGATGTGAGCTATCGCGGCAAAAAATCCGTGATTCTGAACCTGAAAGATCCGCAGGGTGTGGCGACACTGTTGCAGATGGTGGAAAACGCCGATGTACTGATAGACCCTTACCGCCCCGGTGTTTGTGAAAAGCTGGGTATTGGCCCCGAGCCCTGTTTAGCGCGCAACCCGAAATTGATTTTTGCGCGGATGACCGGTTGGGGGCAGGACGGCCCACTGGCAAAGGCGGCGGGGCACGATATTAACTATATCTCCTTGAGCGGCGCGCTATATGCCACTGGGCGAGCGGGGGAAAAGCCGGTGTTGCCCCTCAATCTGGTGGGCGATATGGGTGGCGGCGGCATGTTGCTGTTATCGGGTATTTTGGCCGCATTGCTGGAAACCACAAATTCCGGTCAAGGGCAGGTGATCGATGCCGCGATGGTCGATGGCGCTGCGCAGCTTATGTGGATGATGCACAGCTTTACCGCGCAGGGTGTGTGGAACGCTAAAGAGCGCGGGGTAAACCTGCTCGATGGCGGCGCGTTTTTCTACGACACCTATGCCTGTGCCGATGGGAAATACATCAGCATCGGCGCGCTTGAGCCTCAGTTTTATGCCCTGTTGGTGGAGCTTGCGGGGCTGGATGCGCAGTTATTCGCCAATCAGCACGACACCAGCCAATGGCCTGTGCTGGCCAAGGCTCTGGCTGAGGTATTCAAAACGCGCACCCGCGATGAGTGGTGCGAGGTACTGGAGGGCTCGGACGCCTGTTTTGCGCCGGTGTTATCGTTGGAAGAAGCGCCATATCACCCGGCTAATATAGCGCGCAACACCTATACGGAAGTAGACGGTGTAGTCCAGCCGGCACCAGCGCCGCGGTTTAGCCGCACCCCTTCAAGCATCGAGCACGGCAATCACGCATTGGGTGCCGATACCGATGCGGTGCTCACTGGCATGGGTTTTAGCCAAAGTGAGGTCGAGCGCCTGAAAGCGGGCGGTGTGGTGGTTTGATTGATGACGAGATCGAGGCAGTGAGTACAGAAGCGGTGGTCGGCATCAGTCGGCATGGCCGGGTGGGGGTGGTGACCTTGAATCGCCCGGAGTCGCTAAACGCTTTTAATGCAGCGCAGCGCGCGCAACTGCAAGCGGCAGTGGCGGTGGTCAATGCTGACGACGAGCTGGACGTGGTGGTACTCACTGGTGCCGGCAGAGCATTTAGCGCAGGTGCTGACCTCACCGAAACCAAAACCGAAGGTTTTGACGTGCGGGTGCAAATAGCGAGCGAATACAAGCCCACCCTAATGGCGATTTCACAGGCACCAAAACCCTGGATTTCCGCTGTCGGCGGCGCAGCGGCGGGCATTGGCAGTGCGTTTGCGATGGTCTGTGATCTTACGGTGATGGAACAGTCCGCGTATTTGTATCAGGCATTTACTGCAATCAGCCTGGTACCCGATGGCGGTGCCACCTGGCAGTTGGTGCACGCGGTAGGGCGCAAACGCGCCTATGAGTTTATCGCTACGGGCGAGAAAGTGACGGCGCAAAAGTGCTTTGAGTTGGGGCTGTGCAATCGCGTTGTCGCCGATGGCGAAGCTTTGCAGCAGGCTCTGTT
>PDSN01000127.1 GCA_002748505.1 Gammaproteobacteria bacterium
AATTATGTCAGCTACTCAATACTACGGCACAGGCCGCCGCAAGACTTCAACCGCTCGCGTATTTCTGAAAAATGGCGGCGGAGCTATCACTGTCAACAAACGTCCTCTGGATCAGTACTTTGGCCGCGAAGTAGCGCGCATGATCGTGCGTCAGCCACTTCAGCTGGTTGAGCTCAACGACAAGTTTGACGTCAACGTGACCGTCAGCGGCGGTGGCAGCTTCGGTCAGGCCGGCGCAATTCGCCACGGTATCACCCGTGCACTGATGCAATACGACGACACTCTGCGCGGCACTCTGCGCGGTGCTGGTTACGTCACTCGCGATGCGCGCGAAGTCGAGCGCAAGAAAGTGGGGCTGCGCAAAGCGCGTAAGAAGCCTCAGTTCTCCAAGCGTTAATCGATTGGGGTTTCGGCCCCGTCATGCCATTCTCAGGCGCCCGGGCTGCTTGTTAGCTCGGGCGTTTTTGTGTCTTTTTTACGGGCGTTTGCGGCAGGCTGAGAGCTTTGGCTTGTCATTGCCATGAGCAGTCCCTAACATCTTATCTTGATACAAAGAGCGAACCGCGAGACTTCCTGCAAGTTGACAAGTCTGGCGCAAGCCATTGATGAGGTGATAAGCGTGGCCAGAGATTTGGATTCCAAACAAAGACGCCGCCTGCTCAGCGCCGCGACTTGCTCGGTAGCCGCCGGCGGTGTTGCCGGTGCCGCAGGGCTGTTTGTGGCGGTAATGAATCCCTCTGCAAAAACCAAAGCGACCGTGCAGCCGGTAAAAGTGGATGTGGCCAAACTCGCACCTGGTCAAATGCTGGTGGTGAACTGGCGGTCCATCCCGGTTTACGTGGTCAAGCGCACCGCGGCACAGCTTGCCAGCCTGTCATCGCCTGGCGGCGAGCTAATAGATCCCGACTCCCAAAATGCCGATCAACCCGCGTATATTCGCGGTGCGGATCGCTCCCTGCGACCTGATGTGTTGGTGGTGGCGGGTGTTTGTACCCACTTTAACTGTGCGCCCAAATATCGCCCTGACCCCGATGCCAAAGCTTCCTGGCAGGGTGGTTTCGTTTGTCCGTGTCACGGTTCCCTCTTTGATATGGCCGGCAGAGTGTTTAAGGGCGGTCCCGCCTCGGACAACCTCGCCGTGCCGCCGTATTTCTACGAAAGCGCCGATGTGCTGGTGATTGGCGCCAGTGCAGAGGATGTGGTGTGAAGCGCCTGCATCGCTTAGGTTGCTGGATTGATGCACGTCTGCCCGTGCTGCGTTTTTGGCGTGAGCACTTCAGTCGCTATTTTGTGCCGAAAAATCTCAACTTCTGGTATTGCTTTGGGGTGTTGTCACTGTTGGTGATGGTGATTCAGCTGTTCAGCGGTCTGGTATTGGCGATGAACTATGTGCCCACGCCTGAACGGGCGCAGGCGTCCATCGAGTTGTTCAGTCGCGATGTGGCGTATGGCTGGCTGATTCGCTACCTGCACTCCGTTGGTGCATCCATGTTGTTTGTGGTGGTGTTTCTGCACCTGTATCGCGCGCTGATTTACGGTTCCTACAAAAAACCGCGCGAACTGGTGTGGGTTTTCGGGATGTTGATTCTGCTGGTGTTGATGGCCGAGGCGTTCACTGGCTATGTGCTGCCCTGGGGGCAGATGTCCTACTGGGGTACGCAGGTGATTATTTCCCTGTTTGACGTAATTCCTGTGATCGGCGAAGATCTCGCGAACTGGATTCGCGGTGATTACCAGCTCTCTGGCGTCACCCTGAATCGCTTTTTTGCCTGGCATGTGATCGGCTTACCGTTAGTGCTGCTGGTTTTGACGGTGTTGCATATCATCGCCTTGCACGAGGTGGGTTCGAACAACCCCGACGGCGTTGAAATCAGGCAGCATCAGGATAAAAGTGGCAAGCCTGTTGACGGTATTCCCCTGCACCCGTACTACACCGTAAAGGATCTCTATGCGGTGGCAGTGTTTATGGTGGTGTTTTTGGCGATTGTGTTTTATGCGCCGGATATGGGCGGCTATTTTTTGGAACGCGCCAATTTTGAGGCGGCCAACCCCAGCGAAACCCCGCAAGATATCGCGCCGCTGTGGTATTTCATGCCGTTTTATTCCATTTTGCGCGCTGTTCCCCACACGTTTTGGGGAGTTGTGGCCTTTGTCCTGGCTATCATGCTGCCATTTCTGTTGCCCTGGCTAGATCGCAGTCCAATCAAATCCTGGCGCTATCGCAGTCGTATTACCGCGCTGATGCTGGTCTTATTTGTTTCCGCGTTTGTGATTTTGGGTGCGTTGGGTGCGCGGGCGGTCACACCCGAGCGGGTGCTGCTGGCGCGAGTGTGCACGGGGATATATTTTGCTTTTTTCCTGTTGATGCCGTGGTGGTCAGTGATGGGGCGTACCAGGGCCGTGCCTGAGCGCGTCACCATGGACGGCGGTATCGGTTTGTCTCGTACAATCATCGGCTTGGTATTGATAGCGGTGTTGGTGGCGGCACCGCTTAAGGCCGTGGGCGCGCATGCCACTTCTGACTGCGGCGACATTGCCTGCGAGCCGTTCACGGCGGCGCCGGATAATACGGCTTCCCTGCGCGAAGGGGCGACATTGTATATGCGCTACTGCTTTTCCTGTCACTCCCTGGGCTATATGCGGTATGGGCGCTTGATGCAGGATTTGCGCATCGCTGCGGGGGAGTCTGCCAGCGTGTTCCAGTTTGATGTGGACAAAATGACCGCGAAGTTAATGGCAAGTCCGATGACGGCGGCTGCATCCACCGCCGCCTTCGGTACGGTAGCGCCCGACTTGTCAATTGCTACCCGTGTACGCAGCCCCGAGTGGGTGTATACCTTTCTAATGAATTTCTATGCGGATGATTCTCGTCCACTGGGGGTGAACAATCGCGTGTTTGCCAAGGTATCCATGCCCCATGCGTTGCAAGGCCTGCAGGGTCTGCCTACGTGCAGTGGTGGCGATGCTTGCGAGCGTTTGATCAGGCCGGAGGCCGGCAGCCTCAGTGCGGCGGAGTTTGAGCGTGTGGTCTACGATATTGTCAACTTTTTAGCCTATGTGGCCGAACCCGATGTACTAAAACGTCAACGACTGGGTCGTTTTGTGCTATTATACGCCGCGTTGTTTCTGGTACTGGCGTGGTTGCTTAAACGCGAGTACTGGAAAGACATAGATTAGCTAGCGATAGGCGCAAAAGAGCGGCTCGCCTCCCGGCGATGTTGCCGAATTGTGCGTCGTTTGTGTTTGTTAAAAGCGCGTTGAGTGCACTTATTCAGAGTGTTTAGAAATAGAGGTAACTACATGGGCATTGTGGCAAAACGGTCTTCGATGACTTTTTTTTCAGACAATACCAGTCACTATTGCCACCGAGTGCGTATCGTACTGGCGGAGAAAGGCGTCACCGCTGATTTGGTGGAGGCGGATCAGAACAACCCACCGGCGGAGTTGGCAGAGTTTAACCCTTATAATTCGCTGCCGACCTTGGTTGATCGCGATCTGGTGCTGTACGAATCCAAGGTGATGATGGAATACCTGGATGAGCGTTTTCCCCATCCGCCCTTGTTGCCGGTGTATCCGGTGGCGCGCGCGGAGAGTCGCCTGTTGATTCACCGTATCGAAAAAGACTGGTGTGCATTGGTGGATGCCATCCAAAACTCCCGCAGCGCCAATGTGGTCAGTAAAAGCGCCAAGGAGCTGCGCGAAGGTTTGATGGGAATTGCGCCTATCTTCGGTGAAAAGCCCTTCTTTATGAGTGAGGAGTTCACTCTGGTTGATTGCTGTATGGCGCCTATCTTATGGCGTTTGCCGAAGTTAGGTGTAGATCTAGGCAATTCCAAACAAGTCAAGCCGCTGTTGAATTATATGGATTCTCTGTTTGAGCGGGAGGCTTTTCAGGCCAGCTTGACCGAGCAGGAACGGGAAATGCGCCTGTAAGGCGATTGAGGTATAGAGATGAGCGCGTCCATGCCATCAAGCCGCCCCTATGTTATTCGCGCCATGTATGAATGGATTGTCGATAACGGCTGTACGCCCTACCTGGTTGTGGACGCCTCCGTGCGGCACGTTGATGTGCCCCAGCAATACGTAAAAGACGGCCAAATCATTCTCAATATCTCCCCTGTGGCGGTGATGGGTTTAGAGCTGGAGAGCGAAGCGATCACCTTCAGCGGTCGCTTTGCGGGCAAGCATACCGCAGTCTACATTCCCACCGGTGCTGTGGTGGGTATTTATGCGCGTGAAAATGGTCAGGGTATGGTGTTTGACCCTGAGGACAGCAGCGAGCCGCCCTCGCCACCAAGTGATGACGGCAGTAGCAAGCATCGCAAGAAAGAAACCCAGGGTCGCCCGGTTCTGCATTTGGTGAAATAGCCGTTTTACAATACCCAGCGATTACTCAGGTGGGCAGCGGCAGGTCGCCAATCCGGATATTTTACCGGCGCCAGTATAACCCTTTGATATTATTGGGTAATAGAAGCGCTTTCAGCGTATCCGGGTCAATTGGGATTCACAATCTCCATCAAACTCACCACACGCTGCACTCCCGAGACGTCTCTGGCGACATCGGTTATCAGTTTTGCCTGGGCGGCTGTCGCCATGCCCATAAGGTACACCACGCCGTTTTCGGTGGTCACTTTGACGCGCTGACCGTAGATGTCTTTGCGCGCCACCAACAGGGATTTTACCTTGGAGGTGATCCAGGTGTCACTGGTGCGGGTCATGGTTGAACTGGGCGCGGCCACCTTCAGCTCGTTGTAGATGCGGCGCACGCCCGTCAGGGGGCGCACAATTTCGGTGGCCTGATCTTTTGCGGCCTGCGATGGCACCTGTCCAACGATCAGTACGTAACCGTTGTAGCTCACGACGTTTACATGGGATTCTCTCAGGGCTTGACTGGCATTGTTGATGTTGACGGTGGACTTGGTCTCAATGCTTTCGTCTTCCACACGGCGCCCCAGAGTGCGTTTGGTGGGATTTTCAGCGATGGTGTCCGAATGTAATGCCACCAGTACATTGCCGCAGCCACCGAGCAGTAACAGTACAAACAGCCAGATAAATGTTCTCATAGGGGGTATGCGTCCTGTTGCGTGAAAGGGTCGGGGGGGAACGCGCCAAACAGCCTGGCGTCGATAAGTTCGCACAGGCAGTTAATGCACATTACTTGTAATTCAGTGATGCGAGCATTGTTGTCGCCTGTGGTAACAAGATGGATATCGTTGTGCCCAAGGCTGTTAAGCAGGGCGATGTTGTCTGCGCCACACAGCACGATGACGGTGAGCTGGTTTTCCTGTGCAGCGCGTATTGCGTGAATCAGGTTTGCGGCACCTGAATGGTCGCCCGCTACGATTAACACATCGCCAGCGAGCCCCAGTGCCTTGATGCGGCGCGCGTAGTAGGATCGAAAGTCGTCGTCACTGCCCGTGAGGCTGGACATTACCGTGCCATCCGCACAGAGGTTGAGCAGGGGTAGGGCGGGGCGGTCATTCACAAATTGATGGCTGAGGTAGCTGCCAAGTAACGCGCAGACGGCTGCACCGGGACCGTTGCCACAGCAGAGAATTTTTTTATCTGCCAGCAATGCCTCGGTGATGCGCTCACAGGCCTGCTCCAGGGACGGCGCCATAGCATCCACTGACAGGCTCAGCGCTTCAATAGTGCGGTGGAAGTTCCCGCTGATCATTTGGTAGTAGTTCATCATTGGCGCATGTTATAGGGTGATACAAAATTAAAGCGAGAATGCGTTTTTCAGCCACTGGCATTTGGCCAGACCCAATTGTCGCGTCTGCAGGGCTATGACGTCAAATCGGCAGGGAGAGTTTCGCCACTTGGGATTATTTTGTAAATAAAATCCAGCGGTATGGATCAGCCGTGCGCGTTTGTGCGGGCCGATGCTGGCCAGAGCGCTCCCAAAGTCGATGTTGTTGCGCAGGCGCACTTCGACAAAAACAAGGGTCTGTTGATCCCTGGCGATGATATCCAGTTCGCCGCCCTTGCAGCGATAATTGCGCTCAATGATCGAAAGCCCCTGGCGTTTCAGGTAATTGGCCGCCGCCTGCTCGGCGCGATCTCCGCGGGTTTTGCTCATCGTCTCTCCCAAACCTGTCGCCGGTGACAGGTTTTGGAGACAGTTTACGGTGTTTTGATGCGGCCTTTGCCATCAAAAACAGCGGTTTGTAAGGTACGTTCTATCTGTAATTTGTCATTGAGGCGCAAGTGGCCAGTGCTGCCGCGAAATACTGCATTTTCACCTGCGGCCAGTTGTGCAAAACGGCTCTGCAGCAGGTAGGCGTCTGCGCCCAGCGCATACAGCGCTGCGAGGCGGCCATTGCCCGCTTTGCCAATGCTCGCGCGCAGGGGGTTGTTTTTAAGTCGCCACGGGGTTTCCAGCAGGCCGACACCGGCCAGGTCGCGGTTGCGCGAGGTATCGGTGTTGTAAGTGGCTGATGTGGACAATACCGGCACGTTGCCAGCGTAATAAAAACTCAAGAGAGGCTTGATTGAGCGCGCTTCGTTGACATCATTACTGAGAATAAATACCACGTCGATATCCTGCCGACGGCGAGGCTGGAAGCCGACATTGGTGTCGCCAAATTTTGCTTCGATTTGTCTGTGCCGGGCATTACTTTGCTGAAGTGACAGGGCTTGCTCCATATTGGCTGACAACTGCGCGCTGCTTGCGTAGCTCATACGCGACGTAATTTTGCCGCCGAGCTCTTGCCATTGCTGTATAAGGGCATCAGCCATCTTTTCGCCCCAGCTTGATTCAGGGGCGATAAGCATGGCCTTGCGATGGCCGCGGCCGAAGGCCAGGCGCGCGAGTTGTTTGGCTTCATCCTGCGGTGCCAGTGCCAGCTGAATCAGGGCGCGATCACCGAGCTGGCTGGGCTGTTCGGTGCGGTTCAGCGCGATAACCGGCAGTGCACGCACGGGCGATTCGTCCAGCGCTCTGACCTGGTCTTTATTCAGCGGGCCGACAACAATATCTGCGCCGGTGTTTTCGGCGGCGTAGTAGGCGTCTTCGATATTGGGATAACGCGCACTGTCAATGATGTGAATAGTCTGGCTGTCGCTGTGGGAGCCTAACTGCTGGTAGTACGCTGCCAGGTAGCCGTCGCGCACGGCTGTGCCCGCAGAGGCCAGCCGCCCCGATAGTGGAAGCATCAGTGCCACGGTACGCGCCTGCTCAGCCTGCATTAAAAACTCCAGGCCACCGGGCAAGAATACACTCGCGGGGTGGTCGGGGTGTGCCAGTAACCATTGCTCCAGCGCCAGATTGAACACCGCAGTGCTTGTGTGACGTCTTTGCTCATCCAGGCTTGTCAGCTTTAGCCAGGCCTGCCACTGCGGGTCGCCGCTGGCGCTTTTCAGGGCGTCAGCAATGTCGTCAGGGCTGCTTTGTTGCAGGTCGGTCCAGATGGCGTTAAGCATCGGGTCATCGATGAGTTTTGGGTATTGCGTGATTGCGCGGTGGCCGAGGTAGGCACTCTGCAAATGCTGATCTGACAGGCGCAGTTGGTATTGCTGGTCTTTTAGTATCTCCAGATAGAGGTCGCTGTCGGTTGGTACATTGAGCAGTTTGTCGCGCTGTTGCAAGGCGCGCACTGTATCGCCCCGCTGGTATAGCGTTTGCGCCAGCATGCGTTGGTATTGGGTTTGATCCCGCGGGTCGAGTTCCTGGGCTGGCAGTTGTGCGAGCAGCATTTCAGCGGTTTGCCAGTCGTGCAGTGCCAGGGCGTCTTCAATGCTGTAAAACATCGATTCGTGTTCCTGGCTAAAACGCGGCAGCACTTCCAGTTCCGCTTGCTCCTCAGTGTCTACAAGGTCTTTGGGGGTGGTGGTCGGTTTGGTGGGGGCGCCACCACAGGCAGCGATAACAAGCGCTAGTGCGGCGATGACCAGCAGGTGCAGGTCGAAGCGCAATGTTACCCAAGGGTTATAAAAAGACGTGTTATGCTTGCTCACGGAAAAGCTCACCTTGCGTTGGGGCCGAACAATCAGCGGCCAGACTAAAAACCTGTAACGGAGGATCTGTGACAGCGGTATTGTACGTGGTTGCCACACCTATAGGAAACCTTGCGGATATGTCAGAGCGGGCGATAGCGGTGCTGCGCGAAGTCGATCTCCTGGCCGCAGAGGATACCAGACATAGCGCTGTGTTGATGCGGCATTTTGCCATTGAGGCTCCAGCTGTTGCCTATCACGAGCACAGCGGCGAGGCAGTGGAGCGGCGCATCGCCACATGCTGGGAAAGTGGTGGTAGTGTGGCGCTGATCTCCGATGCGGGCACGCCACTGATTTCTGATCCAGGTTACCGCCTGGTGCGCCTGGCTCAGGCGCTTGGGGTACAGGTGTCGCCAATCCCCGGCGCCTGTGCGGCCATTGCTGCGCTGTCGGTATCTGGTCTGCCCACGGATCGCTTTGCCTTTGAAGGCTTTTTACCGGCGAAAGCGCAAGCCAGAGAGCAGTACCTTGCAGATTTGGTCGATAGCACTGCCACGTTGGTGTTTTACGAAGCGCCGCATCGGGTGGGAGAGTGCTTGCAGAGTATGGACAAGGGCGAATCGGCTATCGATAGCGCGCTGGTGGAGTTGATGCTGTCGCTTGCAAGCGAAATGCCGCCGCGCAAGGCGGCGCAGTTGCTGGCGGATTACAGCGGGGTGCGAAAAAAGCGGCTGTATCAGTGTTATTTGGATGCAGCACAGAAGCGTTAAGCGCGCCGCAGCACCGGGCGCGTACCAGGCAGAATGTCCAGTGCCACCAAGGTGGGGTTGAGGCGCCGCGATTCAATCCTCGTCTTCAATGATTTCTCCCACACGCAGTACGGGAGCGGCATCGATATTTTTTGCGCCCATAAGGGCGGACAGGCGTTTGAGGGAGGCGAGAATTTGCAATTGCTCCCATTCTTCCAGGGCGGTGAAGCTGTCTCGGAAGCTGCTCTGCAGCAGTTCCGGTGTGCTTTGTAAAAGCGCTTCACCTTCACTGGTGAGCAGCAGGTGTATTTTGCGTTTGTCCGCTTCACTGCGCTGGCGTTTAACCAGGCCCTTTTTCTGCAGTTTGTCCAAGATGGTGGTCACGGTTCCCTGGCTCAGCGAGACCTCCTGGCTGGCCTGGCGAATAGTGAGCTTGGGGTTTGCCTGCACGGTTGAGAGCAGAATAAGCTGTGGGCTGGTCAGGCCAAAGGTCTTGTGCAGGCGCTTGGAGTCAATATCAATCGCGCGGATGATCTGGCGCAGGGAGGACAGGACTTCGTTAACGGTATTCATGGATAAATCTCAACAAAAACGCAAAACACGCGCGAGGCTATTTTAGCATCAAATTCTTCGTCGTCAGAATGTTACACTTGAAATGCTTTGAATACAAAGTATAATAATCTCGGCTTTTCTAAAAATAAGGGGGTGTATCATGCGTACTTTTGTGGCTGGCTTTAGTGCCGCCCTTGTTGCTCTAGGGCTGTGTTATACGGAAAATGTTGAGTCTGCAGCGCCAGAGGTCGATATCGGCGGTGCGGTGCGGCTCAATTATGGGTGGAAAGATTACGGTGATGACGACAGTGGATCGTTTGACATCGAATTGTTTCGCCTGGATGTCGATGTTAAGCAGGGCGACTTATTTCTGGATGCCCAATACCGCTGGTATCAGGATTTCGAGGCGGTGCACCATGCTGAGATCGGCTATCATCTGTCGCCTGATGACACCGTTGTTGCGGGCGTTACCCAGGTGCCTTTTGGTATTGAGTCCTACGCCTCCCACAGTTTTTGGTTTTCCGGGCTGTATTACCTGGGGCTGGAAGATGACTACGATACCGGTTTCAAATGGCGCCATCGCCAGGGTAAATGGACTTGGGATACCGCCTGGTTCTTCTCCAGTGAATATGACAACGCAGCTCGCTTTGGGCGCTATTCCTTTGATGTGGCCACAACCGATGCCTCGCCCTACAAAGAAGATGGGCAGCTCAACGTGCGCGGTCAATACAACGCCGGACCCTACACAGCGGGTGCTTCTGCGCAGTGGGGTAGAATTGACAGTGAAAGCCTCGGCAGTGGCGATCATTACGCCGTGGCGCTGCACGTAAACGCCAATATCAAGCAGTGGAATTTGCAGGCGCAGTGGACGGCTTATAAGTATGATCGCGATGCTGCAACAGAGCAGCAGGAGAATCGCATCGCCTTGTCTGCCTTTAATTATCCCTTTGAAATGGCAGCTGAGGCGCAGGTGTTAAACCTGAACGTCGCGCGCAGTTTTACGCTGGATAACCGTTTTATCAAGAAAATCACCTGCTACAACGATCATAGCTACATCGCCGCTGGTGATGGTGTCGGGCTTGACGACTCGGTGCAAAACGTCACCGGTTGTCTGTTGGAAAATGGCGGCTTGTACACCTACGTCGACTGGATCGCCGGTAAGAACATGTGGTTTGCGGGCGGCCCGGGTGTGGGTATTGATAACGGCGAAAGCCGCTGGCATTCACGCTTAAACATTAACATTGGCTACTACTTCTAAATCGTCGCTACGGCAAGCCAAAACTAAAAACTAAAGGAGTAAGATCGCTATGACAACCCAAGCTGCAGATTATGAGGTTGAGGATCCCGTCTACGAAACCGAGCACGAGATCGGTGAGGACAACATCGAGATGTTGGGCTTTGATCTACACAACCCGGTGTTTTTTGTTTCCGCTACGCTGGTTATTTTATTTGTGCTGGGCACCTTGCTGGCGCCAGAGTCGGCGAAGGTCGTATTTGATTCGGCGAAAAACTGGTCGATCAATAATTTCGACTGGTTTTTTATGTTCAGCGGTAATCTTTTTGTATTGTTTTGCCTGGCGCTGGTTGTTTCGCCCTATGCAAAAATTCGCCTGGGGGGGCAAGACGCCAAGCCGGACTTTAGTCTGATGTCATGGTTTGCTATGTTGTTTGCCGCAGGCATGGGTATCGGTCTGATGTTTTGGAGTGTGGCTGAGCCGGTGGCCTACTACATTGACTGGGCAGGCACGCCGCTGAATGTGGCGGCGCGCACGCCTGAGGCCGCGGAGTTAGCAATGGGTGCCACGATGTTTCACTGGGGTTTGCACCCCTGGGCGATTTACGCGGTGGTGGGACTGTCGCTTGGTTTTTTTGCCTTTAACTGCAATATGCCGCTGACGATTCGCTCGGTGTTTTTCCCGCTGTTTGGAGAGCGTGTCTGGGGTGTGACCGGTAACGTGATCGACACCGTGGCGGTGTTGGCAACGATTTTTGGTCTGGCGACATCGCTGGGCTTTGGCGCACAGCAGGCCGCCAGTGGTTTGCATTTGTTGTTTGGTGTCTCCGCCGGCATCAGCACGCAATTGGCGATTATTTTTGGTGTCACCATGGTCGCTACTTTTTCTGTGGTGCGCGGGCTTGATGGTGGGGTAAAGATCCTCAGTAATATCAATATGTCCCTGGCTTTGTTGCTGCTGGTGTTTGTGTTGATTACCGGTTCTACCATGGCGATTATCAACGGCATAGGTACCACCTTGCTGTCTTACGTGAGCAACATCATTCCGCTGAGCACGTGGATGGGACGCGAAGACCAATCCTTTTACCACGGCTGGACCATTTTCTACTGGGCCTGGTGGATCTCCTGGTCGCCTTTTGTGGGTATGTTTATTGCGCGAGTCTCCCGTGGACGTACCTTGCGTCAGTTTATCCTAGCGGTGCTGATTATTCCTACTTTGGTTACCACCGTGTGGATGTCCACCTTTGGCGGTTCTGGTATTGATCAGGCTGTGAATGGCGTGGGTGAGTTGGCAAACGGTATCACCGACAGTTCGCTGGCGCTGTTCCAGATGCTGGATCAGTTGCCCCTGGCCAATATCAGTTCCTTTATTGCGATTGTGCTGGTGCTGGTGTTCTTCGTCACATCCTCTGATTCGGGTTCGCTGGTAATCGACAGTGTCACCGCAGGCGGCAAGGTCGATGCGCCGGTTCCCCAGCGTATTTTTTGGGCGACTATCGAGGGGTGTATCGCTGCGGCCCTGCTCTTTGGTGGTGGTGACGATGCGCTTGGTGCCCTGCAGGCCGCGGCGGTTACCGTGGGCTTGCCCTTTGCGCTGGTGCTGGTGCTGATGTGTGTCAGCTTGTTCATGGGGTTGAGGCGCGAGTATCACCGCCAAGATCTGTGATGGGGCTTGCTCGGCATTGCTCCACAGGGTAGTCTAGCCACTGAGCTGGCTAGACGACCGCTGTCTACACTGTGTAGATGGAGGAAAGTCCGGGCTCCACAGGGCAGAGTGCCAGGTAACACCTGGGGGGCGAGAGCCTACGGAAAGTGCAGCAGAAAGGATACCGCCCAGCCTCGGCTGGGTAAGGGTGAAAAGGTGCGGTAAGAGCGCACCGCGCGGCTGGCAACAGGCGCGGCGATGGTAAACCCCACTCGGAGCAAGACCAAATAGGAACCCGCGCGCTGTGGCCCGCAGTGGGTTCGGGTAGGTCGCTACAGGCAGGCGGTGACGCCGGTCGCAGATGAATGGTCGTCCACGACAGAACCCGGCTTATCGGCCAGCTTTTTTTTTCGCTCCGGCAATGGGTATTGCGGCGAAAAAACTCGGTTTTTGCTAAAATAATCTCGAAGTTAAAGTAAGCTCTCAAGAGTGGGCTTTATTGGTCTGTTTAAGCGGATTTTTTGTTTTCCCTGTGGCGTGATGTTTCGCTTCCTGTGCGCGCAATACACGCTAATTTACTGAATTATCGACAATTTTCCGAATTCCTGTGGCTTGACAGCGCATTGTTGCGCTTCTAGTATGGCGAATAGTGGGTGAAAGTGGCTCTTTGTGGGTTATTGTCCCTGATCGAAAGATAAAAGTGGGAACTTAGGGAAATGTTGACCGGTGTTGAATATGCCAATATGGATGCAAAGGGGCGGGTGCCGGTCCCCGCTCGTCTGCGCGCTGCCCTGATGGAGCGCTGCGATGGCGATATCGTCATTACCACCAGTTTGAATTCCCCCTGTTTGGTTATTTATCCCATTGAAGAATGGCGCAAGCTCGAGCAGCAGTTTCTCACCATGCCGTCACTCAACCCAAAAGTCAGCGCCTCCCAGCGTTTGTTGATGGGCTATGCCAACGCGATCAAGCTAGACGCCAGCGGTCGTATTCTCGTGTCCAAGTCTCTGCGTGAGCGCGCTGTTCTCGAAAAAGAAACCGCCTTTGTGGGACAGGTCAATCGTATTGAAGTTTGGCATAAAGAAGCCTGGGATAAAGAGGTAGTGCGCTCACTGCAAGTACTGCAAAGTAGCGGTGACGATCTGCCGATGGAACTTGCCTCGCTGACGGGGATTTCTTGATGCATCAGACTGTATTGCTACAAGAAGCCGTCGATGCCCTGGCGCCGCGCCCAAATGGGTTTTATGTGGACGGTACCTTTGGTCGGGGCGGGCACAGCCTCCGGCTGCTGGAGTTACTGGGCGAGGGCGGTCGCCTGCTGGGGGTGGACAAAGACCCTCAAGCGGCGCAAGTCGCGCAACAACTGGCGGCCAGCGATGGCCGCTTTACGTTTTATCACGGCTCGTTTGCCGACTTGCCCGCGCAACTCGGTGGTGAGTTGGTCGATGGAATTTTGTTGGATTTGGGTGTCTCCAGTCCGCAGCTCGATGAGGGTGAACGCGGTTTCAGTTTTCTGCACGATGGTCCGCTGGATATGCGTATGGATACTACCCGTGGCCAGACCGCCGCGCAGTGGCTTAACAGCGCAGACGAGGCCGATATTGCCGCCGTGTTAAAAACCTATGGCGAAGAGCGTTTTGCCAGGCGCATCGCCGCTGCCATTGTGCGTGCCCGCAACGAACGGCCACTATCGACCACCGCCGAACTTGCCAAAATCGCCAGTGACGCTAACCCGCGCTGGGAAAAACACAAGCATCCCGCCACGCGCGTGTTTCAGGCAGTGCGCATAAAAATCAACGCCGAACTGGACGATCTGCAAGCGCTGCTGAATGTTGCGCTGGATTGTTTATCCGTGGGTGGGCGCCTGGTCATTATTAGTTTTCATTCTCTGGAAGACCGTTTGGTTAAGCGCTATCTGCGTGATCTCGCCCGTGGCGATAATTTCCCCGCCGGTGTTCCTGTGCTGGACTCCGCTCTGAATCGCCGCATGAAACTGATCGGTAAGGCGGTGCGCGCGAGTGATGAGGAAGTGGCCGCCAACCCGCGTTCACGCTCAGCGATTATGCGCGTGGGGGAGAAACTGTAATGGCTGGAAAAAGCGCGCGTCAGTCCGCATCGGAAGTACAGGTCGTTCGCCAGAGCAATGTGACGCTGGGCGTTAGCGCGGTGCTGTTAGTGTTGGTGGCGGTATCGGCGGCGGCGAGCTTGTATGTTTCGCATTTGTGTCGCGGCCAATACAGGCAAGCACAGGCACTGGAAAATCAGGTGTGGATGCAGCAGGTAGAGTATGGCCGTATGCTGCTTGAGCAAAGTGCACTGGCGCCGCCACATAAGGTGGAGTCCGTAGCGGTGGAAAAGCTTGGCATGGCCCTGCCCAACCTGTTTAACACAAGGCTGGTGAAGTGATGAAACGGGTCAAGCAAAAACAGCCCGTGCCGAACTGGCGTTTCTACTTTGTGGTGGCGTTGTTGGTTGCGCTGCCCGTGGCACTGGTGTCGCGTATGGCATCCCTGCAAGTATTGAACGGCGACCGTGGCGTTGAGTTTTTGCAAAAGCAGGGTAACGCCCGCGCCGTGCGAGTGATGGCTGTGAATGCTACGCGAGGCATGATTACCGATCGCAACGGCCAGCCGCTGGCGGTGAGTACGCCGGTGGTATCGCTGTGGGCTGACCCCGCAACGCTGAGGGAGGAAGACCTTGCCAGTCTCGCCAAAGCGCTGCACCAGAGTGAGGCTGCACTGCGCAAGCGCTTGGCCGCCTATGCGGGGAAGCGCTTCATGTACCTGGCGCGTCGCCTGCCGCCTGCGCGCGCGGCGCAAGTGTCTGAACTGCGTATCAAGGGCGTTCATGAGCAGCGCGAGTATCAGCGTTTTTATCCCGCTGGCGCCTACGCCGCGCAACTGGTGGGCATTGTCAATGTGGATGACGAAGGTATTTCCGGTCTTGAGCTGGCCTATGACGATTGGTTGCGCGGTGCACCTGGTAAGCGCAAGGTGGTGATTTCCGGCAAGCTGGACAAACGCGGGCGACGTGTGAATGAAGTGGTCAGCGTTATCGGTGAACTCGCGCCGGTTCAGCCCGGTAAAGACCTGCGCCTGAGTATCGATCTGCGTTTGCAGTATGTGCAATATCGCGAGCTGGCGCGCGCAGTGCGTGAAACCGGCGCCAGCTCAGGCTCTGCGGTAACCCTGGATGTGGATACGGGCGAGGTGTTGGCAGTCAACAGTTATCCGTCTTTCAATCCGAACAATCGCCGCAGTATCAGCAAGCACTTAAAAGCGGGTGATACGCGCAATCGTGTTTTTACTGACGTGTTAGAGCCTGGTTCGACGGTGAAAACCTTAAGCGTTGCGGCGGCACTGGAAAGTGGTCAATACACTATCGACAGCGTGATTGACACAGCGCCTGGTGAAATTGTGGTGGCGGGCAAGCGTATTGCCGACCCACGCAACTACGGCGAGCTGAGTCTGGCGCGTGTTTTGGCTAAGTCCAGCCAGGTAGGCACTGCGCGCCTGGCTCTTGATTTAGGCGTAGACCCTATCTGGGAGATGTTTAATCGTTTTGGTCTGGGGCAATCCACAGGCAGTGGCTTTCCCGGAGAGCGTGCAGGGGCTCTGCGCGTAAAAGACAAGTGGTATCTCACCGAACAGGTAACCCTGGCCTACGGCTACGGCCTTACTGCTACGCCGTTGCAATTGGCGCGCGCCTATGCGGCCATCGCCAAAGATGGTGAGTTGATGCCTGTGTCCTTGTTAGCGCACCGCGACGACGTTGAGGTGCACGGCGAGCAAATTATCGATAAAGCCATTGCCAGTGATTTACGCAAGGCTTTGGCCAGCGTTGTAAAAGGCGATGGCACCGCAACCCGTGCTGCGGTGCCGGGGTTTGCGGTAGGCGGTAAAACCGGTACGGCGCGCAAGCTCGGCAAAACCGGCTATCGCGATGACAGTCACTTTGCTCTGTTTGCAGGGCTGGCTCCCATCGATAATCCGAAAATCGTGACGGTGGTATTGATTGATGACCCTCAGGGTGAAGAGTACGGAGGTGGTGCGGTTGCTGCGCCTGTGTTTTCCCGTATTGCAGCGGGAGTATTGCCGCTGCTTAGCGTGCCTTTCGATGACAGGGCTTTACTGGCGGCGGCCGGTGACGCACAGCTGGGGGAGGCGATGTGATGTCTGATTATCGTTTAAGCCTCGGCGAATTGTTGCCCGACTGCCCGGCGCCATATGCGGGTATTGTGGCGCGCGACCTGGTGCTGGACAGCCGCAAAGTTGAACCTGGCGCAGTGTTTGTCGCGCTCAATGGCGCGGCGGTAGACGGTCGTGAATTTGCCGCGCAAGCGATCGAGCGCGGTGCGGTGGCGATTATCTCTCATGCGCCGATCAAGTCTGCTGCCGTGCCGGTTGTGATCATGCTCGATGTGTCTGCAAGGCTCGGTGACATCGCCGCGCGCTTTTTCGCTGATCCAAGCAGGGCGCTGACAATTATTGGCGTGACCGGTACCAACGGCAAAACCACCTGCACACAAAGCATTGCTCAAATACTCACAGCTTGCGGTGAACGCTGTGGTGTCATTGGTACTTTAGGCGTGCAGGCGGGGCAAGAATTGCTTGATGCTGCAAATACCACGCCTGATGCCATCGCCTTACAGCGCCAGTTTGCCAAGTGGCGCGATGCGGGCATCACTCATGTGGCGATGGAGGTGTCATCCCACGCCCTGGAGCAAGGCCGTGTCAATGCGGTGCAGTTTGATGTGGCGGTTTACACCAATCTTTCCCACGATCATTTGGACTACCACGGCAACATGAGCGCCTATCGGCAGGCGAAAGCGCGTTTGTTTGCGATACCTGGCCTGCGCCGGGCGGTTATCAATATTGACGATAAGGCATCGGCTGCTATGGTCGAAGCGCTGGCGGCGGATGTGGAAACGCTGTTTTACAGCGTCCGCAATAATCCCAAGGCCAATGTTTATGTCAGTGACATTCGCGAGGGGCTGACTGCCAGTAGCGCCGAGTTCGTCAGCCCCTGGGGTGAAGGGGAGCTGTATTGTCCCCTGCCTGGCGCATTCAATGTAGAAAATGTTCTGGCGTGTCTTGCGGCGCTCGGTGGCGAGTATCCTCTACAGGACCTGCTCGCCGCGATAGCGAATTTAAGCGGTGTGGCCGGGCGCATGCAGCGCGTGGTCGGCGCAGCGAATGCGCCAGAAGTGATAGTGGATTACGCGCACACACCCGATGCCCTGGCGCGTGTATTACAGGCGCTTCGTCCCCATGTCAGTGGGCAATTATTTTGTGTGTTTGGTTGTGGCGGTGATCGCGACCGACGCAAGCGTCCGCTGATGGGCGCTGAAGCCAGCCGCGTTGCCGACAAGTTGTTTATTACCAGCGATAACCCGCGCGGCGAAGATCCCAATGCCATTATTGACGACATTATCAGCGGTGTTAAGGGGAAGTGGTCACGTGAGGCTGATCGCGCTGCGGCAATTGCTGCGGCGGTTGCCGAAGCCGGGCCGCGTGACTGTGTATTGATCGCTGGCAAAGGTCACGAAAGCTATCAAATCATAGGCGAGGATATGTGCCGTTTTAGCGATGTTGAGCAAGCGCAATCAGCACTTGCTGAGAGGGTGGCGGTATGATGCGCAGGTTTTCTTTGGCCGAGTTACAAGAGCCGTTAAATGCGACCTTGGTCGGCGCTGACCTTACATTTTCTGCGGTGAGCTCGGATTCGCGAACCCTGATGGGTGGCGAGCTGTTTGTCGCTTTGGTGGGCGAGCAGTTTGACGGTCATAACTATGCAAAAGCAGCTGCGGAAAAAGGTGCGGCGGCGCTGTTGTTGTCCCGCAAGGTTGATACCGAGCTGCCCTATCTTCTGGTTGACGATACTCTGCAGGCTCTTGGTAAGCTCGGCGCATTTAATCGCGATTTATTTACCGGTAAGGTGGTGGGAATTACCGGCAGCGCGGGTAAAACCACGACCAAAAATCTCGTTGCCTCGGTACTGTCTCAAGCTGGCGGTGTACATGCCACGGCGGGGAATTTCAACAATGAAATCGGTGTGCCGCTGACCCTGCTGGGGCTGGAGCCCTCTGCGGCTCATGCGGTCATTGAAATGGGTGCTGCCGGTGCGGGTGATATTGCTTACCTGCGCGATCTGGTGAAGCCTCAGGTAGTGATATTACTCAACGCAATGCCCGCACATTTGCAGGGTTTTGGTTCTATTGCCGGTGTGGCGGCTGCCAAGGGGGAAATTCTCGACAATTTAAGTCCCGAGCATACCGCCATTCTACCCAGTGATTCACCTTATACGGCACCGTGGTCGTTCCGTGCCAAGCCGGCGCAGGTGTTGCATTTTGGCTTTGAAGAAAAAGCTGATGTGTGGGCGAGTAACGTGGTGGAGTCTGGCGTGTATGGCTCGACGTTTGACCTGCACTATCAGGATCACTGCGGGCGGGTCAGTCTGCAATTGCACGGCTTGCACAATATCAAAAACGCATTGGCAGCGGCGGCCGTAGGTTTTGCCTGCGGGTTGTCGTTTGCGCAAATTGTCGCCGGGCTGGAGTCTTTAACACCTCACCGCGGCCGTTTGATGCCTATGCAAACCCCCAGCGGCGCTTGCGTGATCGATGACAGCTACAACGCCAATCCCGCATCGGTTAATGCGGCGATTGATCTGTTGGCGCGCATTGAGGGGCGTAGACATTTGTTGCTTGGCGCGATGGCGGAGCTGGGAGGAGATGCCAGGCGCCTGCACGCTGAGGTGGGGGCTTATGCTGCATCGCGCGGTATTGATCAGCTCTGGGCCGTCGGGCATGATGCCTTGCCAGCCGTGTCCGCCTTTGGAGATCGCGGTCGCCACTTTGAGTCTATGGATAGTCTGCTGGATGCGCTGGCCAAGCAATTACCCGGGACGGGTGAAACCGTTTTGGTAAAGGGTTCGCGCAGCGCAGGTATGGAACGCGCTGTTGCGGTGCTTACGCAAAAGGGAGGTTGCTAAGCATGTTGTTCTGGCTTGCAGAATACTTACAAAACTACGCCAGTGGTTTTCAGGTTTTTCAGTACCTGACGTTTCGCGGTATTTTAGGTGCGCTGACTGCACTGGCCATTTCGCTGTTGGTCGGTCCCTCCATGATTCGCCGTTTGAATTATCATCAGGTCGGGCAGGCAGTGCGAGATGATGGGCCGCAGAGCCATTTATCTAAAACGGGCACACCTACCATGGGAGGCGCACTGATTTTAGTGGCAATAGCGGTGTCTACCCTGCTATGGGCAGACCTCACTAATCGCTATGTCTGGATTGTGCTACTGGTCACCGCTGTATTTGGTGCGGTTGGCTGGGTAGATGACTACCGCAAAGTCGTAGAGAAAAACAGCCGAGGGCTGCCTGCAAAATGGAAGTATTTTTGGCAGTCCGTAGCCGGGCTCGCCGCGGCTCTATACCTGTATTTTATGGTCGATACGCCGGTGACGACGCAATTGTTTGTGCCGTTTTTTAAAGATGTGGCCTGGCAGATGGGGCCTTTATTTATAGCGCTTGCGTATTTTGTGATTGTCGGTACCAGCAATGCGGTTAATTTAACAGACGGCTTGGACGGCTTGGCTATTTTACCATCGGTGATGGTTGCCGGGGCGTTGGGTTTGATTGCCTACCTGACCGGCCACACCTATTTCGCCGAATATCTGGCGATTCCCTACGTGGCAGGCAGCGGCGAATTGGTGGTGTTTTGCGGTGCGATAGCTGGTGCCGGTTTAGGTTTTTTGTGGTTTAACACTTATCCCGCGCAAGTCTTTATGGGTGATGTAGGTGCCCTTGCTCTGGGCGCGGCGCTGGGCACGGTGGCGGTGGTTGTACGCCACGAAATTGTACTGTTCATTATGGGTGGTATTTTTGTTTTGGAAACCGTGTCCGTTATTTTGCAGGTGGCGTCTTTTAAATTAACCGGCAAACGTATTTTTCGTATGGCACCCATTCACCACCACTTTGAATTGAAAGGCTGGCCGGAGCCTCGGGTGATTGTGCGCTTTTGGATTATCACCGTCATGCTGGTGTTGTTTGGTTTGGCAACCTTGAAACTGCGTTGAGGAAAGTGAGCTTATGAGCCTTATTGCCAGTACAGCACAAAAAGCAGTGATCGGTCTTGGAGTGACCGGGCTGGCTTGTGCGCGTTTCTGGCAGGCGCGGGGCAGGCCCTTTGTGTTAATTGATACGCGCGATGAACTTGCTAACGCCGACGCCATTGCTAAAGAATTTGTGAACAGCCCAATGTACTTAGGCGAAGTGCCCGCGACGCTTTGGCAAAACATTGATGAGGTGGTCGTGAGCCCCGGCGTAGCATTGGAGCACCCTTTAGTGGTCGCAGCCATAGATGCGGGTGTCGCTGTAATGGGTGATATCGATGTCTTTATGGCTGAGGCCAAGGCGCCTGTGGTCGGTATCACTGGCTCTAATGCCAAATCAACGGTAACGGAACTGCTGGGGCATCTTGCACAATCGGCGGGGGTAAATGTTGCGGTAGGCGGCAATTTGGGAACGCCCGCACTTGAGCTATTGGATGACGATGTGGAGCTTTATGTTCTGGAATTGTCGAGCTTTCAGCTGGAGCGCGCAGGCACTTTGGGTTTGAGTGTGGCTACTGTGTTGAACGTCAGCCCGGATCATTTAGATCGGCACGGCGATATGCAGCGCTACCATCGGGCGAAACATCGAGTTTTCTTTGCTTGTAAAGCGGCGGTTTTTAATCGCGACGATATGCTGACCCAGCCCTTGGTGCCGCCGCAGACACCGCTGCAGAGTTTTGGTCTGAGTGCGCCGGATATCCGTAATTACGGTGTGGTGCGCGACGGCGATGAGGTCTTTTTATGTCGCGGCGGAAAGCGTCTTATCAATGTCGACGAACTAAGCCTTGCGGGCCGACACAACTGGGCGAATGTGCTGGCGGCACTGGCGCTGGGTGAAATGGTGGGTTTAAGGCTTGAGCAAATGCTCGATGCGGTTGTAAGTTTTGACGGTTTGCCCCATCGCTGTGCGCTCGTCACCACGGCTTCAGGTGTGCGTTATATCAACGATTCCAAGGGCACCAATGTGGGTGCTGTGATGGCCGCGCTTGAGGGTATAGGCGAACAGAATAATATTGTGCTGATTGCCGGTGGTCAGGGCAAAGGCGCCGATTTTGCTGAGTTGGTGGCGCCGGTGTCGAAGCATTGCAAGCACCTGGTGTTAATCGGTGAGTCCGCGACTGAAATGACGGACATATTGGCCGAGGTGGTGAGTACGGAAACGGCGTCCACTATGCAGGAGGCGGTTGAAAAAGCCAGCGCTAAAGCTGCGGCGGGCGATGTGGTGTTGCTTTCACCGGCCTGTGCCAGTTTCGATATGTTCAGCGGTTACGCCGAGCGCGGAGAGCAGTTTGAGCACGCCGTTTATTGGGTGACGGGGGTGGCAGCATGAACGGCCCGCGCACTATTGTAATGGCAGAGCCAGCATTTGACCGTGCGTTGCTGGTTGTGGTTGCCCTGTTGTTGGTTGTCGGCTGGATAGTGACAACATCGGCGTCTATGGATTTTGCCGCTGATCGTTTGGGGGCGCCGTGGCATTAC